>CAYUEV010000016.1:0-31343 GCA_964443825.1 uncultured Eubacteriales bacterium | reverse complement strand
TATTTTAAAGGGGATTTTTATGAGCAGTCTTAATAAAAAGCTCACGGCGGTTTTAGTTGCGGTGGCAGCGATGTTTTGCGTAGTTCTGGTAGTTACCGTGCGGGTCCTGGGCAGCGATTATAGCGAAGTCCCGGCGGCGACCGCTGTAACGACGGTTCCGGTCGCCGACAACGCGGTTGTTCCGACTACCGTAAGCGACTTGCTTAACCAGTTTAACGGGGAACAAAACGGGAACGCTCAAGCCGCGCCCACTACCGCCGTAGGTAACGGGGGAAGCGCTAATTTAGGCGCCGCCGGAGAGACTTTATCCCAAAACGCCGCTACCACAGCTCCCGTTAATGTAAACCCCTCTTCAATGAGCAATCAGCAGATATTAGACGTTCTTACGGCGGCCGTTAATAAAACCAAGGCTTATACCGGGAATTTAAAGGTAAAACACAGCGAAAGTTTCGAGGCGAACGTTACGGATTGTACGGGCGGTGCTCCCGTGGCGGCTATAGCGAGCAGACTGATAGGTCTTGTCGTAAAGCCTTCAGACGAAACTTTAAGTTTTAGCGGAGGGAAAGCCACCAACGGCGACGGAGAAGTGGTGCCTTTGCTTCTCCCCGACAACGGACCTTTTAAGCTGACCATGAGCGGGGTGAAGTCGATTTCGGCCAGGTCAGACGGAGGGAACACGATAATCGAGGTCGCTTTAGTTCCCGAGTCGGTAGGAATGTACGACGTTCCGCAAGCTAACGCCTCCGGGATAGGCTATCTTGACGTATCGTCCCTTGATTTAAGCTTTTTGGAAGTTACAAAAGCGAGTATAATTTACACGGGTTCGCAGATTAAGGCGACCATAGGTTCCGGCGGCTATGTGTCGCACGTCGAATATAAAATACCCCTTCATGTGGAGGGTTCGGCGAGAATCTCCGTAATGTCCGGCAGCGCGGTGTTCGACGGCGCTGAAACTGAAATTTGGGACACGGGACTTAATTAGAATTAAATAAAAAGATAAGATTTAAAACGTTCGTTTCCTATGAAAAAAATATTAAAAATTACTTTTTCTCTAATTCTTATTTTTTTAATTGTGTTAGATTTTTCATCGCCTCTTACGAGCTTTGCATTGAGCATTGACGAAAAATATCTTGACGACGGCTTGATTGTTACTTCTAAGTCGAACTATAATATTTCGCCCGGCGTTAGAGAAACGGACTTCACTCTTAACAATAAAAGAGGCGACGGTCAGGTTAAAGCTTACGCGGTGGAGGTCGACCTTAGCGACCCTAACAACACCGTAATAGCGTCCAATATGGACTGTAGCGGCGAAAAGTGGGGTATGCAGAGCGTGCGCGACCAAGGATACGGCGCGGAGAGAAAACTTGGCGTGAACGTCGTGGCGGGTATAAACGGCGATTTCTTTAATATGAAGACGGGAGAGCCGTGGGGTTCTCTCATTATGAACGGAGTGCAGTATAAAGCGAGATTTGACCACGGTTATTTCGCGGTTTTAAACGACGGAACGCCAATTATAAGAATGCCGGCGGATGAAGATTATGTAAGTAAATTTTATAAAGCTAAAGAATTGATAAACGGCTTTAGCGTGATTGTGCGTAACGGCGTTATAAATACTGAACCCGCCGTATCGGGAGATCTCACCGTTATGCCGAGATCGGCGGTCGGCATAACTGAAGACAATAAAGTCGTTTTTTATTCGGCTGACGGGAGACAACCGCCTTCTTCGGCGGGTCAGACCTTGCCGGAAGTCGCTAAAACCATGATGGCGTTAGGCTGTAAAGACGTTTTGCAGCTTGACGGCGGAGGGTCGACGACGCTCCTTTCCAAGCGGGAGGGGGAAAGCGATCTTACTTGCAGGAACACGCCTTCGGACGGAGTTGAGAGAAAAGTTTCAACTTCTCTTCTTATTTGCTCTAACGTGAAGCCTACGGGAGCGTTCGACCACGCGTCCATTACGCCCTCGAGCGGAATATATACGCCGTACACAAAAATAAATTTTACCGCGTCTGGCGTGGACTCGGGTGGATTTGAGGCGCCTTTGCCCGAAGATGGGAAATTTTCTTTAGCGGACGATACTTTCGGAACTATAACGAGCGACGGAGTTTTTGTTTCGAGCGGTAAGGAAGGCTCTGTCGGGGTAATTTATAAGTCGGGCGAAAAAGAGAGTAAAGTTACGGTTAAGATTAGGATTCCCGATACGTTAAAGGTCGCGCAAAAGGAAGTTTCATTATCTCCTCTTGAAAGTACCGATTTCGGTCTAAAAGCCCTTTTTAACAGCAAAAGCGTAAATTTAAAAGACGGGGATATAGAGTGGCGAGTTTTTGACGAAAGCGGCGTAAGAAACGACGTAGGCCGTTTCGATGGACTTAATTTTACGGTAAACGAAAACGTTAAAGCGAACGTAACAATTAGAGGCGCTCTAAAATACAATAAAGACTTGTTTTTCGAAATAAAAGCGGTTATTGGAGCCGAACCCGTTACGTTATTTGATTTTGAAAATTACACTACAAATAAAGGTCTTTTAAATGAAAACGAAAGCTTAAAGTATATCCCGGCGTATGATTTGCCGGTTTGGGACAATGAAAGCGCTCTTTCAAATAAGGAGCAAAGAGACAATTTTTATAAAGATAATTACCCGCTTTATACTTCGCAGGATGTATTTGAAGAATCGGCTAATCCTCTTAAAGCGTCCATTGTTTCTAAAAAAGACGGCTATCCGGTAAGGTTTGGCGAAAGCTCATTAAAGATAGATTATAATTACGACGGATATAAAGGTAAAGACGGGGCAAATTTTTACTTGTGCACAACGGCTCCGACATACAGTTTCGAGGGGAATCCTACGGCTCTAGGCGCGTGGGTCTATATTCCCGAGGGTACGCCTAATTATTCTCTGTTTTTATGCTGCTCCACAAAAAACTATAAAATGTCTTATTCTCTTGTTTCAGGCGATACGGGGATAAGCGGAAACGGATGGAAATATTTTCAGTTCAATTTAAAAAACAGCGATAAAAACGCGCCTTTCGGGCTTTATCAAGGCTGTCCGGTGTTTTGGATTTCTTATCAGCCGTCATATGAAAGAGGGGCGGACGCTAAAGGATCTATATATTTAGACGATGTAAAACTAATTTACGGGGCAAATAAAGACGATACGGAAAACCCCGTTATTAGAGAAATTTTAAGTCCGGGGGCAGTAATAAGCCCTTCGGGCGATACCGTTTTCGATAAAAACATTTTAACGCTCCAGGCTTTAGTGGAAGAAGGGTCTAATATTTATAACGAAGGCGTCGACCCGAAGAGCGCTAAAATCTATTTAGACGGCGCGGATATGTCCGGCTCTGAAAATTTCTACTATGAAGAGCATGACGGGGAGTTATATTTATACGACGAATATATAAAAGACGGCGTTCACAGTATAACCGCCTCGGTTTCGGATAATTTCGGAAATTACAGCGAAGAAACGAGATATTTTACGGTATCCGGCGGGGATAGATCCTCATCTGTAGAATTGGTAAGTTCAGGCGCTCCCACGTTAGGGGAAAAGTACTGTTTAAATTTAACGTCTGAGGATACAGAAAACATACTTTCGGCGGACGCTTGTATTAAAATCATATCTAATTTTACGTCCTACTGGGAAAACCTTAAAGTGAGGGCGGGGATAAATTACGAATTATCAGGCGAACCATGCTTTAACAAAACGGACAAAACCATAAGCCTTAAAGTAAACAGAAAAGACGGTGACTTGCCGCCCGACGATATAATAGCTAAAATTGAAATCGACGTTCCGACTAACGCGCCGGAAGGGCTTAACGTTACGTTTAGAGTCACAAAAGGTACGCTGACTTTAAAATCTTCGGATAAAGATAATTTTGTTCCGACTTTTAGCGGGAAAATTACCGCCGCTCCTCAGTCGAGATTAAAAGTATACGCCGACGCCATGCTCGTGGGAGGAAAAGGCGGATATATCCACGTAACCGATACTGACGGTAATCCCGTAAACGGAGCGAACATTTATACAAAAGAAAATAAATTTTTAGGCAAAACCGACAACGACGGCAAGTTTTTTACCGATAAATTTGTAAAATCCGCAGCAGAGTATTCGGTTTACGCCCAAAAGGACGGCAGGACCTCTTTTGTCTTCTCAGGACAGAGCTTCCCGTCGGGCGGTTCTCCCGACGGTCTGCCCAACTTTATCAAATTAAACGCGACGTCTGATTTTGATTTTACACAGTCGATTTCGTGGATATCGTCTCCCGTTAACAGCGACCCGAGCGCGCAGGTTCTTTACGCCGAAAAAGGGGAATATAGCTTAAAAGGGGATTTGTCTTTTAAAAAAACTTTAGGGGAAAGCGTAATTTCCGAGATGACGGGCGGGGACGATATTAACGCTAATTATGCCGTGAGAATAAATCATGTTACTTTAGATGACTTAAAGCCTGATACGGAGTATGTCTTTAAAGCTGGGGACGGGAAGAAGACTTCCGAGTTAAAATCGTTTAGTACGGCGAAAGCCGCTAAGAGAACCGACTTTTTTGTTTTAGGGGACGTAGCTTCAACCGATATTGGAAATTTAAGTAATGTTGCGAACGCTTTAAAATCGTCGGGAAAAGAGTACGCTTTCGGGATTGAAACGGGCGATATAATAAATAACGACGATAAATATGCGTCTTTTTCTAATATAGCCGGAGCTTTAAGCGGGGAGTTTTTGGGCTCTGTCGGGCTTATTCATGTTTTAGGCGAAAACGAATATAAAAAAGACGGCGCGGCTGACGCGGGCGAGTATTTCGGTCTTTCGAACTCCTCTAATATTCCCGCCTGTTATTCTTTGGTATACAATAATATCTATATAGCGGTAATAAACTACGGCGAATCAGACGACTATAAAACCGCTTCAGAGTGGATTAAAAACGACGTTAAAAGGTCAAAAGCGCAATGGAGGGTTTTAGCGGTTCATACTAAGCCTTATTTTGGCGGCGCTGATTCAGGGGAAGCGCAAAAAACTATAACGAAACTTTCGGACGACGCAGGATTTGACTTTGTGTTTTCAGGGTGCGACCACGCTTATATCAGGACAATTCCGCTGAAAAATAAGCGGTACGACAATAACGGAACCGTATATTACGTTACCGGGTCTTTAGGAACTAGGACAAATAAAGTAAAAAACGGCGGTTCGCCTTATTTTGAGTCGATAAACACTAAATATAACGTGCTGTATTTTACGGCGAGCGCGACGGATATGGAATTTACCGTAAACGCCTATAATCTCTCTTCGGACGGATTAAACCCCCGGTTGATAGACTCTTTTACAAAAACTAAAGAGGTTTCCTGCGCAAAAAACGGTCACAACTTTAAATTAAAAGACGGACTTGTTTCGTGCGGCGTATGCGGCTATAAAATCCCGTTAAAAGATTTTACGGGGTTTATTATGGACGGAGGAAGCGGAAAGAAGAAGTATTTTTTAGAGGGGAAAGCAACGACAGGGTGGTTAAGTCTCTCTAAGGATTATTATTATTTCGATAAAAACGGCGACGCGGTTTCGGGCTCTGTTAAAATAGACGGAAAAACATACGTATTTGACGACAGCGGGAAACTCATAAAAGGCGCTCTTATAAAGGAAAATTCGCGATATTACTATTATATCGCGGGACAAAAGCAACGCGGATGGCGCTATTTTGACGGACGTTGGCATTATTTTGACAGAACGACTGACTTTAGGATGGTCACGGGGAAGTTCGCGATTGAAAACGGAGACGAAAAAATGCTCTTCACGTTTAATGATAATGGGGAGCTTATAATAGGCGCGTGGCAGACTAACGAAAACGGAAAAAGTTATTTTTGGGCTGATAACGAGAGAGCGACAGGGACGCAGTATATCGACGGGAGCGTTTACCACTTCGACGATAAAGGCTTTATGCAAACGGGCAAAAACAATATCGACGGGGAAGAGTATACGTTTTCTAAAAATGGAAAACTTAATTTAAAAAACGGGTCGATCAAGGCGTTTGACTGCGTTTACGGGAAAGAGTTTTATTATTCTTTTGACGATAATGGGAAAATTTATTTAAATCATATAACGGATCACCCTTATTCGAAAGTGATAGACGAGGCGAAGCCCCCGACATACGACGGCGACGGGTATACGGCGGGAGAACATTGCGCCGTTTGCGGCCAGGTCTTTAAGCAGAGAGAGGCTATACCTAGGCTCGAAATAGAAACGACCGCGGCGCCTGAAACCACGACTGTAACCGAAAACGGTGGAACTACCGCGCCCAATACTTCCGCCACTACCGAAAACGGCGAAACTGCCGCGACTACGGAGTTTTTTGAAACGACCGCGCCTCAAAATAACGAAACCGCCTCTCCGCAAAATAACGAAACAACCGCGACAGAACCTCGGGAAACTACCGCTAACAACGAAAAGCCGGCTGAAAATACTACAACCGGGGCTAATATTTTGCCGGGAGATATTGATAACGACGGGAAAGTAGAGGCGAGCGACGCGAGAATGGTTCTCAGAATATCGGCGAGACTGATAAGACCGCCGGAAGGCGATATACTCTCGGTCGCCGACATGGACGGCGACGGCAGGATTACTTCGGAAGACGCGAGGTTAGTTTTAATTATCGCGGCTAAATCGACCCTGAATTAAAATAATTTTACAGTAAAATTCCTGCGCTTTATTGTATTTCATAAAATAACATTATAACGGTGCGTTAATGACTAACAATAAACAACATGTGAGCGACGGCGCCGAGGAGCGTTTCAAAACGGCCAAATACGGAAAAATCCGTTCCGCGAGGAGCAATGCCCGGGCTACCGCTGTTGAAATAGAAAAGAGGAAGGACTCTTACCCAAAAAGACGCAAGAGAAAGCGCCCCGACAAGACGCCGCGATTTGAAAGTCCTCTTAAAATCACTTTTTTAGGGGGTCTTGGGGAAGTCGGCAAAAACATAACTTTATTTGAATTTAAAAACGACATTATTATAGTCGATTGCGGAATTTCGTTCCCCGACGCGTCCATGCTTGGAATAGACAGCGTTATACCCGACTTTACCTACGTTAAGCAAAACGCGGCTAAAATTAAAGCCGTGTTTATAACTCACGGGCATGAGGACCATATCGGGGCGCTGCCGCATCTCCTTAAAATCGCGAACGTCCCGATTTACGGCTCAAAGCTGACTATAGGGCTTATCGAGTATAAGTTACAAGACGCTAAGATGGATTGCAAGAAATTTAATCTTAACGCGATAAAGCCCGGAAACGTCGTTACGGCGGGGAATTTTAGCGTAGAGGCGATACATGTAAATCACTCCATACCCGACTCTTTGGGATTCGCCGTAAAATGCGACGATGGAACAATAGTCCATACGGGCGACTTTAAAATCGACTCGACTCCCATAGACGGAGGCATGATAGACTTAACCCGGTTCGGGACGCTCGGAAACGAGGGCGTGTTGTGCCTTCTCTCGGATTCCACAAACTCGGAGCGTTCGGGATTTTCCGAGAGCGAGAAAAAAGTCGGCGCGTCCTTTGAAAGTCTCTTTAGAAGGGCGGGGAAAAGAAGGCTCATAGTCGCCACCTTCGCCTCAAATATTCATAGGGTTCAGCAGATTATAAACGTCGCCTCTTCCTTAGGGAGAAAAGTATCTCTTTCAGGGAGAAGTCTTGAAAGCGTCGTGGCAATCAGCCGGGAATTAGGTTATCTCAATATCCCGGAAGGCATAATAATAAACATCGACGATATAAAGCGCTACAGCGACGAGGAGCTTGTAATTATCACCACGGGCAGCCAGGGAGAGCCTATGTCGGCTCTCGCGAGAATGGCTAAATCCGACCACAGAAAAGTGTCAATCGGAGCTAACGACTACGTTATCATTTCGGCGAAGCCCATCCCCGGAAATGAAAAAACGGTCGCCAACGTTATAAACGAACTTATGAAATTGGGGGCGGTAGTCGTTTACCAGAGCATGTACGACGTTCACGTTTCGGGACACGCGTGCCAGGAGGAGCAAAAACTCATTTTAGGTCTTGTGAAGCCTAAATTTTTTATCCCCGTACATGGGGAGCAGAAGCACTTGTTCTGCCATAAAGCGCTCGCGGAAAGCATGGGATTTCGCTCTGAGAATATAATCTTAGCTCAAAACGGGACCGAGATTACTTTTACTTCGCCCAACAATTACTCGATTAAGCGCGTTCCCGCCGGAAATGTCTACGTCGACGGAAGCGGCGTGGGGGACGTGGGGAGCGTCGTGTTAAAAGAGCGAAAGCTTTTGTCGGAAGACGGAGTTATAGTGATAGCGGCCGTAATTGACGCTTCCTCGGGGTATTATATGTCCGAGCCTGTTATTTATTCTAACGGGTTTGTTTACGTTAAAGAGTCCGCGGATCTTTTTAATAGAACCAAAGAGATCGCGACCGATATTCTTGACAAATTTTCAGATACAAGGCGGCGGGATATTATGTCGCTTAAAAATAAACTTAAAGATGAAATATCAAAGTTCGTATACGAAAAAACGAAGAGAAGACCCGTTATTATACCTATAATTTTAGAAATTTAGCGGAGTTTGCCGTTTAGAAATAATTTTACCGTTTTATTCTAACCTATGAAGTTCAAAGATTTTGTCAGGCTGCATCCTCTGTTTTTTATTGTAATTTTCTTTTCCGCGGCTGTGTGCGGCGTGACTTTATACCTAAGAGAATACAATATCGCTTGTGTTGAGATTGTTCTGGGGATCGTACTCTCGCTTATAACCTTGGCTATTGAGAGGCGAAATTTTCAGGACCTTAAGAAGTCGGTTGAGATACTTAACTCTTTTATTTACAGCGACAGCGAGAACAGAGTTTCGTCGATACCTCTGCCGTTTATTATATTGGGCGATCGCGGCTCGATCTTATGGTACAATAATCTTTTTGAAAAGGAAGTTTTAGGCGACAGAAAATTATCGGAACGCGAAGTGCGCTGCTTTATCGACCCTCAAAAAATCGAGGACGGGTTAAAGGAAGGGCGAACCGACGTAGATTACGGCGAAAGACGGTATACGGTATATATTCAAGATATTCCCGGCATGGAAAAAGACGAGTATATACTTTGCTTCGTGGACGACACGTACTTTAAAAATATTGACGAAAAGTATAAAAAATCGCGCCCCGTCGTCGCGATAGCCTCTATAGACGCTATGGATGAAGTTTCGTCTTCCATGACGCAAAACCAGTTTTCATCTCTTTTGAGCGATGTTGAAAGAATAATAAACTCCTGGTTTTCAAGGTATCCGTGCATATTCAGGAAATTAGGCGACGGAAGATTTCTCGCTATATTGGAGTACGGCGCGTTCGAGCGCATGAAAAGGGACGGCTTCAGGGCGCTTGACGAGGTAAGAAACAAAAGACCCGAACCGGGGTATAACGGTCTTACAATGTCGGTAGGAATCGCGGCGGGGTTTGATTTAGTAACTTGCGAGTCGGCCGCGAGAAAAGCCCTCGATATGGCGAAAGGAAGAGGCGGCGACCAGGTTGTCATAAACGAAAACGACGTTTATAATTTTGTGGGCGGCGTGGCCACGGGCGTTGAAAGCCGCAATCAAGTGCAGTCCAGAATAGTCGGGGGATCGTTTGAGGAACTTATCAAACACTCGGATTTGGTTATAATAATGGGTCATAAAAATTCCGATCTCGACTCGGTGGGAGCGACTATAGGAATTTATGAGGCCGTTAGAAATATAGGCGTGAAAGCTAAAATTTTTATCGACGAAAAAAACACCATGGCGACTCCTCTGATAAAATACTATAAAGAAAAGAAGGGCGACGACGCTTTTATAAAGGAATCAAAGGCTTTGGATTTATGCGACGAGGGTACGCTCGTCGTTGTGACGGACGTAATGCGCTCAAAACTTTGCGATTTGGAGGCTTTAGCCGAAAAAGCCTCAAAAAAAGTCGTCATCGACCATCACAGAACTTCGGTAGATTATATGTCGGACGCGCTTATATTTTTTCATGAGCCCAATTCGTCCTCGGCGAGCGAAATGGTAGTGGAGTTAATAAGATATATGCCGTCTAAACCGAAAATATCTCCCGAGGCGGCGGAGGCTCTTCTCGCGGGAATTTACCTTGACACAAAGAATTTCACGTTAAAAACAGGCGTGCGGACGTTCGAGGCGGCGGCGTATCTTAGGGATACGGGAGCTAACACAATAACCGTGAGAAAATTGTTTTCGGCTTCGGCTGAAGAGAATACCGCGGTAAATTCCATTGTAAACGGCGCTGAAATTAAAGGAAACTACGCGTTCGCCAAAGTGGAAAAAGGCGTTCCCGATCCAAGGCTCGTCGCGTCTAAAGCTTCAGACAGTCTTTTAAATATAGAAAATGTGGACGCTTCGTTTGTAATATATGAGGACGATTTCGGCGGCGTTTCGATTTCTGCCAGGTCATATGGGAGGGTAAACGTACAGGTCATAATGGAAAAGTTGGGCGGAGGCGGTCATCATACGATGGCGGCGGCGCAACTCGGGTCTATTAGTTATGAGGACGCTAAGCTTAAGCTCGTAGAAGCTTTAGAAGAATACGCGCGGTCAAATTAAATTTAAAGGGCGGATTATTATGGACGTTATATTGAATCAAGACGTAAAATCATTAGGTAAAAAAGGCGAAAAAGTCAGCGTAAAAGACGGTTACGCCAGGAATTATCTTTTCCCGAGAGGACTTGCGAGCGAAAGCTCCGCTCAGAGTTTAACGGAACTTAAAAACAGAGAAAACGCTAAAGAGTACAAAATAAAGACCGACACGGAGAACGCTTTGAGAGCTTCTAAAGCACTTTCGGGGAACGTTATAAAAATCAGCGCCAAGGCGGGCTCGAGCGGAAGGCTTTTCGGCTCTATAACGGCAAAGGAAGTGGCGGAGGAGATAAGTCGCCAGATTGGAATAGAAGTCGATAAGAGAAAAGTTAAAATAGAGGATATAAAACAATACGGGACATACGACTGCGAAGTAAAACTTTATCAGGGCGTCTCGGCTAAACTTAAAATCACGGTAGGGGAATAACTCTCTAAAAATTTTTATAATGCCAAACGATCAGTATTTATCAAGCGATAATCTTGAACTGCCTTTTAGCTTAGACGCGGAACAGGCGGTTTTGGGTTCTTTGCTTTTAGACCCGTCTTGTATTTCGTCGGTCGCGATAATATTAAAGCCCGAGTATTTTTATCTCCCGCAGCATAAAGAAATATATTCCGCGATAATCGCCCTAGACGCGTCGCACGGGGGAGCTATCGACCCGGTGTTGGTTTTAGATTATTTAGAGAAGTCTAATCCAAACGAGAACAGAGAGTCCGATAAAGCCTATCTTTTAGCTCTATCCAAAA
Source organism: uncultured Eubacteriales bacterium (assembly GCA_964443825.1). Classification (GTDB taxonomy): domain Bacteria; phylum Bacillota; class Clostridia; order Oscillospirales; family Acutalibacteraceae; genus UBA1081. The sequence continues at coordinate 19,992 of CAYUEV010000016.1, read as the reverse complement.
ACGTGCCGTCCGTTTCAAACGTCGCGTATTACGCCAATATCGTTTTGGAAAAATATTATATACGCTCTCTTATTTTAGCGTGCGGCGATATAACCGAGAACGCCCGGCAATCAAGTCTTACCGCCGAAGAGCTGCTCGATTCAGCGGAACAGCGAATATACGACATAAGGCGGGGCAAAGCCTTGACAGGACCATCAAAATTAAGCGATATTGTCTTTTCGGTTTATCAGACGCTTTACGACCTTTCTAAGCTCCCTTACGACCAATACGCGGGGTTTAACACGGGTTTTTCAGAGCTTGATAAAAAAATAACGGGCTTAAACCGCTCCGACCTTATAATAATAGGCGCTCGCCCGGCTATGGGCAAAACGAGTTTTGCTCTTAATATGGCGAGGAACGTCGCGGCTTACGACAATAAACGGGTGTTGTTTTTTTCGCTCGAAATGTCAAAAGAGCAGCTCGCCCAAAGAGTGTTGTCGACCGTGTCGAGGGTGGAAAGCACGAAATTCCGCACCGGGAAGCTGTCGCCGGAGGAGTGGCGGAAAGTCGCCGAGGCTTCGTCGTCGTTTTCAAGTTTGGAGCTCTTTTTTGACGACACGCCTAATATAACGGTTCCCGAAATGAAAGCGAGAGCGAGGCAGCTTAAGAACGTAGACTGCATTTTTATTGATTACCTTCAGCTTATGAGCTCCACAAAAAAGACGGACAACAGGGTTCAGGAAGTTTCTGAAATTACGAGAAGCCTTAAGATGATGGCGAAAGACTTAAACGTCCCCGTAGTCACCTGCGCGCAGCTGGCGAGGCGGACGGAAGAAAAAGGTCGTTCTAAAAAGCCGCAGTTGTCCGATTTGAGGGAGTCGGGTTCTATCGAGCAGGACGCGGATATTGTCCTTATGCTGTATAGAGAGGATTATTATAAAGATTCCGCTAACGTAAATCCCGAGGATATTAGAATCGACGAGGCGGAACTGATAATTTCCAAGAACAGGCACGGGCCTACCGGGACTGTTCCTTTAGCGTGGAATTCTAATTTTACTGAGTTTACGACGAGAGAATACGCAAGAGACGAAGAAGAAGCTTAAACATTGCAGATTTTATGACGGACACTTTTAAGGAAAAAGTTTTTGCCACTATAAAAAAATACGATATGTTAAAAGACGTAAAGACCGTGGTCGCCGCTGTGTCCGGCGGCGCCGATTCTTTGTGCCTTTTGCATTTTTTCAATAAATTTTTAAAAAACGAGCCTTATAATTTGACATGCGTTCATATAAATCACCACATCAGAGGCGAGGAGGCGTTAAGGGACGAGAACTTTGTAAGGAAATTTTGTAAAAAACGCGGAATTGATTTTATTTTAGGCGATTTTTCAGTTCCCGAAATTTCAAGAGAGACGGGCGAGAGCTTAGAAGAGTGCGGCAGAAGAGTAAGATATGAATTTTTAAATATGATCGCTAAAAATTACGAAAAACCGGTTATCGCCACGGCTCACCATTTAAACGACTCTCTTGAAACGGCAGTTTTTAATTTTTCGAGAGGCACGGGTTTAAAGGGTCTTTCGGGCATAAACCCTAAAAGGGACAACGTTATAAGGCCTCTAATCGAATGCACGAGGGAAGAAATCGAAGACTATTTAAAAGAAGAGAATTTAGATTTTGTAACCGACGGCACAAATCTTTTAGACGACGCGAGAAGGAATATTATCAGGCATAACGTAATACCCGAGCTTAGAAAAATCAACCCGTCTGTTGAAAGCGCTTTTTTATCGTTCAGTAAAATTATATCCTCAGCCGACGATTTTATAAACGAAACCATCGAAGCGAAATATAACGAGTCTTTTAACAACGGTAAAATAGAAGTCGATAAGATTTTAAATTCGCCTTATATAATAAGAACGGGCGTTTTAATGAAATTCGTAAAATTTTCAGGCGGATCTTACATAACCTCTAGGCAGATCGCTCTTCTCGACTCGGTTCTTAAAAAAGGCGGGAGCGCGTGTTTTAAAGGCGTCAAAATCCGCTCAAACGGAAAATACCTTTACAAATTAGACGAAGACGACGGTTTTTGTTTTAAAGAAACGCCTTTCGACCCCGCTAAAACGGAGTATAAACTGGGATTATTTAAGGTATATATCGCCCCTATTGACAAAAAAAATATAAAGCTTTATAATGGAGCGGACGGTTTTAAATATTATTTTTTGGACGGGGGAAAATTAGCGGGTTCGTTTTTTAGATTAAGGCGGGAAGGCGACAGGTTTAAATTCCCGGGGAGCGAACACTCTAAAACCCTCAAAAATTTATTTAGCGAAAGGGGAATACCGCCCGAAGACCGAGGAAAAATTCCGATATTGGCAAACGAAAACGATATATTGTGGATTTACGGCGCGGGGACTTCCGATTACGCCAAAATTACCATGGAAACCGAAAGCGTTATTCTTATAAAGACGGAGAACAAGAGAACTGATTAAAATGAACGGCGATATGTTAGACGATATAAAAGAAATATATTTTTCTAAAGACGAGATGAAAAATATAATAAAGCGCCTGGGGGAAGAGATTACCCGCGATTACCGGGGCAAAAGACTTTTGCTTATAAGTATTTTAAAAGGCGCGGTTATCGTCGTGGCGGATCTTATGAGGGAAATTAAAATCCCCCTAGAGATAGATTTTATGTCGGTATCGAGTTACGGCGGTGACGTTAAAACGAGCGGGACGGTTAAAATTTTAAAGGATCTTGACCGCGATATCGCCGGGTATGATATTTTGATTGTGGAAGACATTTTAGACAGCGGAAAAACGCTTTCGTATCTTTTGGATATTTTAAAAGCGAGAAAACCCGAAAGCGTAAAAATCTGCGCTCTTTTTGACAAACCCGAAAGACGGGAAGTCAACATAAAAGCCAATTACGTCGGAGCGGTCGTGCCGGACGAATTTATTGTGGGGTTCGGGCTTGATTACGACCAAAAGTACAGAAATCTCCCGTTCGTGGGCGTTTTAAAAGAAAGCGTATACTCTAAAAAATAACCGTTTTCATATAGTATTTAACAGGAGCTGTTTTTATTGGAAAATAACAATAACAATCAAGGCGGAAGAAGGTGGACGGCGTTTCTTCCGTATATCTTAATTCCCGCGATTCTTTTGGCGTCGATGTTTCTTTTTATGTCAAGACCGAGCGGCGAAGATAAAAAGGAATATTATCAGATAGTTGCTCTATTTGAGAAAAACGATATTGAAGAGTACGAGCTCAACATAAGCAGCGGAAATTTAACATATAAATTGAAAAGCGACGGGAAGGATATTGTATATAAATATACCGTTCCCAACGTAGACCTGTTTCTGAGCGACGTTCATGAAACAGCCAAAAAGAACGGCGTAAAGTACAACTACGACGCGGGAAGAACCTCGTCGTGGCTTACAAGTTTGTTGCCGTCTATCATTATGATGGGGCTTTTGATGTTCTTAATGTACTTTATGTTCCGCAAGATGGGGCAGTCCATAGCGAGCGAAAACAACCGCACCATAAGCTTCAGCAAAGCGCGAATAAAAGGCAAGGACGATAAGCACAGAACCACGTTTGACGACGTGGCGGGAGCGGACGAAGAGAAAGAAGAACTTAAAGAACTTGTCGACTTTTTAAGAGCGCCCGACAGATTTAAGGAATTAGGGGCGAGAATTCCTAAAGGCGTGCTTCTTGTAGGCCCTCCGGGAACGGGTAAAACTCTTCTCGCCAAAGCCGTGGCGGGCGAGGCCGACGTGCCGTTTTTCTCGATTTCGGGTTCTGATTTCGTGGAGATGTACGTAGGCGTAGGCGCGTCGAGAGTAAGGGATCTTTTTGAGCAGGCTAAGAAAAATTCGCCTTCCATTATATTTATAGACGAGATAGACGCCGTAGGTCGCCACAGAGGCGCGGGCATGGGCGGCGGTCACGACGAGCGCGAGCAGACTTTAAACCAGATGCTGGTCGAGATGGACGGCTTTGGAATTAACGACGGCGTAATAGTAATAGCCGCTACAAACAGACCCGATATATTAGACCCCGCTCTTTTAAGACCCGGCAGATTCGACAGACAAGTGACCGTAGGCTACCCGGATATAAAGGGGAGAGAGGCAATTCTTAAAATTCACGCTAAGGGCAAGCCTTTAGCGCCGGACGTCGATTTGGAAAAAATCGCTCAATCGACCGTGGGCTTTACGGGAGCCGACCTTGAAAACCTTCTTAACGAGGCGGCTTTATTGGCGGCGAGAAGAGGACTTCACTCAATTACAATGTCGGAAGTAGAGGAAGCGGCGATTAAAGTTCTCGTGGGAACAGAAAAACGATCCCATAAAATCACCGACAGCGACAAGCGCCTCACGGCCTTCCATGAGGCGGGTCACGCCGTGGCGACGTACTACCTTGAAACGCAGAACCCGGTAAGACAGGTGTCGATTATCCCGCGAGGCTCGGCGGGAGGATACACCATGTCCGTGCCGACGGAAGACAAGCTGTATAAATCAAAAAAGAGTATGCAGGAGGAGATTGTCGTTCTCCTAGGCGGGAGAGTCGCGGAGTCGATTACGTTCGGCGATATATCTACGGGCGCGTCCAACGATATAGAAAGAGCGTCCGATTTAGCGAGACAGATGGTCACGAAGTACGGCATGAGCGACGAATTAGGACCGATTACGTTCGGCTCGGGCAACGACGAGGTATTTTTGGGAAGAGATTATTCAGCCGTTAAAAATTATTCCGAGACGATAGCCGCTAAAATTGACTCGGTAGTGAGCGAAATTATCACCAACGCTTATAACAGATGCACGGTAATCCTTAAAACACACAACGATAAATTAGAAAAAGTCGCCGAGTACTTAATTAAAAACGAGAAAATCGGCGAACAGGATTTCGCGGCAATTATGGCGGATTCGTAACGCGGAATTTAAATTTAATGGGTTCTAAAAATTATTTCAGGTTCATCTCGTCGTTTATAATAATATCGCTTTACGCGGGATCGTTTTCTTTCGCCCTTTTTTACGGGTACAATAAAATCCTGGAAGCGCCGCTTGATTCCGGCGGTTACCTTATGGTGGTTCTCTATATAGCCGCGCTTCTTGGCGTTTGCGAAATAATGGGAGCTTTAAAAGTAGGTCTTAACAGGCGGTTCAATATTATAGTTTCCCATATAATCAGCATACTGCTCGTAAATTTTTTCGCGTATCTTCAATTAAGCTTAATTCACAGGGCGTTTCTGCCGGTTAAATTTATTATATTCTTAAGCTTTTTTCAAATTTTAATTTCCGTCGTATGGACGTATCTTGTTTTTAAGCTCAATAAGATTTTTAACCCGGCTAAAGATTTAATTTTAGTTTTCGGCGACAAAAAAGCCGAGGATTTTGCGTATAAGCTAATAGAGCGGGAAGACGGCTATCACGTTGTGGAATCGGTGGAGTATAAGGAAAATCTGCCGTTTTCGGGCGATAATTTAAATGAGGTTTTTGAAAGGATTAAAAAATATAAGGCCGCGATAATCTACAGACTTCCGAGCGCCGTTAGAAACGATATTTTAAAATTTTGCTATGAAAACGACATTGAAGTCCTTCTTCCGCCCAGAATCTCGGACGTAATAATAAGAGGGGCGAAAGAGATAAATCAATTCGACTCGCCGCTTATTGTGTGCAGAAATTGCGCTTTAAGCGTAAGTCAAAGGGCTTTAAAGAGGTTTTTTGACGTTGTGATTTCCGTTTTGGGGATAGTAATAACGTCGCCCATTATGGCGATTATCGCCTTAGCGATTAAAATTGAGGACAGAGGTCCGGTTATTTTTAAACAGAGAAGAGTTACTTTAAATGAGCGGGTTTTTTATATTTATAAGTTTAGGAGCATGACGCCGGACGCTGAAAAAAACGACGGCGTTATCCCCGCCAGGAATAACGACCCTAGGATTACCAAAGTCGGGAAAGTCATAAGAACGCTCCGGCTTGACGAGCTGCCGCAGCTTTTCAATATTTTAAAAGGCGATATGTCGCTTGTGGGTCCCCGCCCCGAGAGAGTGGAGCATCACGAGACTTATTCCCGTCTTATACCCGAATTTCCGTACAGGAATAAAGTGAAAGCGGGTCTTACCGGCTACGCGCAGGTTATGGGGAAGTATAACACTTCGCCCTACGATAAGCTTCTGCTTGACCTTGAATATATACAAAATTTTTCGTTTTTTCTCGATCTTAAAATTATACTTCTGACCGCGAAAATTGTTTTTATGAAAGAGAGTACGGAAGGGTTTAACAGCGATTTAAAAGACGGTTAAAATGGAGTTTATTATTTTAAACGTTTTTTAGAAATTTATAAAATTTTATTTTTTTAAGGAGGCGAAGGATAAATGAATGTCTTTAAAAAGACGCTTACTTTATCGCTTTGTTTTGCAATTGTACTGTGCGCGCTTACGCTTTCGGGCTGCGGCGGGAAGGAGAATGATGACAACGTGCCTAATCCTATAGCGACTATCGAAGTGGAAGGCTACGGGACGATGAAGCTTGAACTTTACTACAACAAAGCTCCCAACACCGTTAAAAATTTCGTATCTTTAGCGAATAGCGATTTTTATAACGGTCTTATTTTCCACAGAGTTATGAGCGGATTTATGATTCAGGGCGGCGACCCTAAAGGAACGGGCGTGGGCGGTCCCGGATACAGCATTCGCGGTGAATTTTCGGAAAACGGTTTTGAGGGAAACGATATTAGCCATGAAAGAGGAGTAATTTCGATGGCGAGGGCGAGTTCCTTTGATACGGGCGGCAGCCAGTTCTTTATTTGCCACGCCGACAGACCTGATCTTGACGGCAAGTACGCGGCGTTCGGAAAGGTTATCGAGGGTATAGACGTAGTTGATAAAATAGCCGCCGTGGAAACCGACTCGAACGACAAGCCGCTTAAAGACGTAATGATAAAATTGATTACGGTAGATACTCAAGGCGTGGACATAGGAGAACCTGAAACTTTAAAGAATAGTTAAGACCGGAGCTTTAAAACTCGCTATATGTTGTAGTTTAAATAAGGTTATGACACAAGCGATATTAAAAAATCCGATTCAAAATAAAAAAATTTTTAAAAAACCCTTGTATTTTTGTAAGAAGTGTTCTATAATGACAATAGCATTTTGTGAAAGGGTGAGTTAGAATGAGCACGAAGTTTACTTTAAAGCTTGTGAAGATTATCTTTAAACTGTTAAAGCCTCTTATGAAGCTTGGATTTTTCGACGGTATTTTTGGCGATATTTTCGGCCAGCTTGCTGAGGATTATACGTTTGAGGGTATAATTTAACAGGCGCGTTTCTTGTCTGCCCGCCGTCCGTTTCGGCGAGCAGTTTTTTACTTATTTTTGCAATTTGGTTAAAAATGTGAAATAAATGTAAATTTTTTAAAATCCCTTGAAATGTTAGGGGATTGGGGTTATAATGCGTAAAGTAAAGAAGTAGGTTTCCGTACTCACCTTGCGAATTTCGTTTTGTAAGGTAAAAATCTGTGTAATTCCATAGGGTTTTACTTGAGTGCGGGCTTTTATGTCCGTTTTTTTATTTTCCGGAGGTGTCAGAACATCAGTACCAAAGACATGCAAATTAACGAGCAAATCCGCGACAAAGAACTTCGAGTTGTCAGCGATAAAGGCGAGCAGCTTGGAATCATGTCTTTGTCGGACGCGCTCAAAATAGCTTCTCAAAGAAACCTTGACCTTGTGAAGATTGCTCCCGCCGCGAAGCCGCCCGTGTGTAAAATCATGGACTACGGCAAATACAGATTCGAGCAGCAGAAGCGTGAGAAGGAAGCTAAAAAGAACCAGCGCCAAATCGACGTGAAAGAGGTTCAGCTCTCCTTAAATATTGACGTCCACGACCTTGAAACAAAGGCGAATCACGCCAATAAGTTTTTAAAACAGGGCAATAAGGTTAAAGTTTCGATTCGTTTCAGAGGAAGAGAAATGGCTCACCCCGAGAGGGGACGCGAGATTATGTCGCGGTTTGCCGAAATGTGCCAGGAAAACGGTTCCGTCGAAAAGGCGGCGAAGCTTGACGGGCGCAATATGCTGATGTTCCTTGCCGCGAAGCCGGTAAAATGATAATATAGTTTACAGGAGGAATTTTTATGCCTAAAATTAAATCAAACAGCGGCGCGAAAAAGCGTTTTAAGCTTTCCAAAAATGGCAAGCCTATCCGTGCCCATGCGTATAAGTCGCATATCCTCAACAAAAAATCCACTAAGAGAAAAAGAAATCTGCGCAAAACGACAGTCGCCGATAAGACGAACGTAAAACAGATTAAAAAGCTCGTTCCCTACAAATAAATTTAAAGGAGGTTCTTCTTATGGCGCGTATTAAAGGCGCGACGATGACTCGCAAGAGAAGAAATAAAGTATTAAAACTCGCCAAGGGTTATTACGGTTCTAAATCAAAACTCTTTAAAACGGCTAAACAAGCCGTTATGAAATCAGGCAATTACGCTTATATCGGCAGAAAGCAAAAAAAGAGAAATTTCCGTCGTCTTTGGATTACGAGAATTTCAGCCGCGTGTAAGCAGAACGGCATGAATTATTCCACGTTTATGAACGGTCTTAATAAAGCCGGTATCGCTTTGAACCGCAAAATGCTTTCGGAAATCGCAATATCCGACCCCGAGGGATTCAGGAATTTAACCGAAAAAGCTAAGGCGGCTTTAAATTAACTCACTAAAAGGGAACGCTACGCGGCTTTCCCTTTTCGGTTTTTATTGTTTTGAAAAAGCTTTTATGGACGATATTACAAGTAAGCAAAACGAAAAGATTAAGTTCGCGGTAAAGATAAAAAACGACGCGTCGTTTCGTAAAAAAGAAGGCTTGTTTTTTCTTGAGGGATTAAGGCTCTGTTTGGACGCTTTAGAAAGCCCCATAGAAGTCTTGAGTCTTTTTTTAACCGGCAGCGCGATTTTAAAGTACGGCGATTTTCTTGAGACTTTGCAAAAATCCTCTAAAAGCGTTTATAAAATTTCAGACGATATAGCCGAAAAGCTCTCGGATACAAAAAATCCGCAGGGCGTATTTTGTATATGCAGGCTCGTTAATAAAAGCCGGTCTTCGCCTAAAATCAAGAAAAACGGTCTTTATATCGCTTTGGAAAATTTACAGTCGCCCGACAATTTGGGAGCTCTCGCCAGGTCGGCGGAGGCCTTAGGTATTGACGGTCTCATAGTTTCAGGCGGATGCGGAATTTTTAACCCTAAAGCCTTAAGAGCGTCCATGGGGTCTCTTTTAAGGTTTAATATAATGGAAACCGGCGATCTTCCGCTGTTTTTAGAGGAGTGTTTAAGCCGCGGTATGTCGGTTTACGCCGCCGTACCCGACCGCGACGCGCTCTCCGTTAAGGAAATGGATCGCTCTAAAGGCATGGTCGCGGTAATAGGGAACGAGGGGAGCGGATTAAGCCGGGAGGTTTTATCGTTGTGTACTTCTAAAGTGACGATTCCCATGAGGGGGAGAGCCGAATCCTTAAACGCCGCGGCCGCCGCGGCCGTCATAATGTGGGAGATGGTAAGATGAAATGTCCGCCCGAATACTGGATATGGCTTCAAAGCGTATTGGGAGAAGCTAAAAAGTTAGACGAGATACTTTCATATTACGGAGATCCCAAATCGCTCTATGAATCAAAAGAATCCGACAGGCGGTCTTCCAAGCTTTTTACAAGGAGAGATTTAGAACGGGCGTCCGTTTATACTTTGGAAGATTCCAAGAAAATTATAGACGCGTGCGACGAAAACGGCTGGAAAATTATAACTTACGACGACGACTTTTATCCGCCTTTATTAAAAGAAATGATAGATTACCCGGCCGTACTTTACGTGTGGGGCGACGAAACGGCGCTTTTGTCCAAAGTGATAATCGGAATGGTGGGGACGAGAAAATCCACCGAGTATGGCTTGAGAGTCGCGGAGAGTTTGGCGGGGTCGCTTTCGGAGGCCGGATGCGTAATAGTGAGCGGCGGGGCGGTTGGAATAGATAAAGCATCCCACAGGGGAGCCGTTATGGCGGGAGGAAAAACCATAGCCGTTTTGGGAAACGGTCTCGGGTGCAGGTATTTAGCCGAAAATGAAAAAATGCGGGAGGTCATTTCAAAAAACGGAGCCGTTATCAGCGAATACCCTCCGTTTACGCCTCCCTCAAAACGCACTTTTCCCGTCAGAAACAGGATAATTTCAGGCTTAAGCCTTGGAACCGTGGTTATTGAGGCGGGAGAAAAGAGCGGCTCTTTAATTACCGCCGGATGCGCTTTAGAACAGGGAAGGGACGTTTTCGCGATTCCCGGGGATATTATGTCGCCGGGCTTTCTTGGGACGAACGCCCTTATACGAGACGGCGCTAAACCCGTTTTTACGGCGATGGACGTTCTTGAAAGTTATTGCGGTCTTTACGGCGAGTATCTAAATATAAAAGAAGAGTTTTACGAGCCTTTAAAGCCCGTAACGAATAGAAAGTACGATTCCATAGAATATAAACCCAAAGAAAACAAAAAATCTAAAAAACAGCCGAAAGAAGAGGACGCCCCTGAAAAAGAAAATCCCAAAACAGAAGATAAAAATGAAATAAAGACGCTCCCTGAATTTTTAAGCGAGGACGCGAAAACCGTCTATAAAGCGTTGGATGGTAAATCGCTATTATCAGATGAAATTATTGAAATTACAAATCTTTCGCCAAGTTCCGCGCTTTCGGCTCTTACGGAACTTGAAATGTATTCGCTTATTAAAACAGAGAGCGGCATGAGATACACGATAACTTAACACTTAACAAAAAAAGGCTTGATGAAATGTCTAAACTTGTAATAGTCGAGTCCCCCACAAAGGCGGGCACAATCAAAAAATATCTTGGCAAAGACTTTGAGGTCAAAGCGTCGATGGGGCATGTAAGGGATTTATACCCATCGAAACTCTCCGTAGACGTGGAACATGACTTCGCGCCCAAATATGGCATTATTAAGGGTAAGGAGAAGATAGTGAAAGAGTTATCCCAAATTGCCAAAAAAAGCGATGAAGTTTACCTTGCCACCGACCCCGACCGCGAAGGGGAGGCTATTTCCTGGCATCTTGCGACTCTTTTGAATCTTGATATAGACAAAACTAAAAGAGTTAAATTTAACGAGATAAATAAACAAAGCGTTCAAAACGGTCTGGCTCATCCTGAAAAAATTGACATGGATTTAGTGAACGCGCAGCAGGCTAGGCGCATACTTGACAGGATAGTCGGATATCGTTTAAGTCCGTTCGTATCACAAAAAATTAGACGCGGTCTTTCGGCGGGGAGAGTTCAAAGCGCGTCTTTAAGGTTAATTGTTGATAGAGAAGAAGAAATCAACGCGTTTGTTCCTCAAGAGTATTGGTCCATAACGGCGAAACTCAATCCGCCTCGCTCAAGAAAAATATTTAAAGCGGCGTTTACGGGAGACGAAAACGGAAAAGTTAAGATTGAAAATAAAGAACAGTCCGACGAAATCCTTAAAAGATTAGACGGGGCGATTTTCTCTGTTGAGAGCGTTAAAAAAGGCGTTAGAAGAAGGCAGCCCGCGCCGCCCTTTATAACATCCACTCTTCAGCAGGACGCGTCGAGAAGGCTGGGGTTTACGTCAAAGAGAACCATGAAAGTCGCGCAGGAGCTTTTTGAGGGTCTTGAAATCCCCGGTCACGGTTCAATGGGACTTATCACATATATGAGAACGGACTCGACAAGAATTTCGGACGAGTCTAGGAACGAGGGCGCCGAGTACATTAAAAAGGCGTTTGGGGAAAAATATCTTCCCGAAAAGCCCAGATATTTTAAAAATAAAAACAGGGCTCAAGACAGTCACGAGGCTATCAGACCCACGGCGCCGTCGCTTACGCCCGACGAAATAAAAAGCGCGCTCACTTCCGACCAATATAAACTTTACGGTTTAATTTGGAAGAGATTTACGGCGAGCCTTATGGCGAACTGCGTACAGGATACCGTAAAGGTCGCGATAAAAGCGCAAAAAGAAAACTCGCAGGGATACTGCGCTTTTTCGGTTAGCGGCTACTCCGTAAAATTTGACGGGTATACGGTTTTATACAAAACCGACGAAGACAATGAAGAGAACGACGAAAACGATATGCCGCCTTTAAAAGAGGGCGATATATTAAAGCTGAAAGAACTTGTACCCGAACAGCATTTTACATCTCCTCCCGCAAGGTACACGGAAGCCTCTCTTATAAAGAAGCTTGAGGAAACGGGCATTGGAAGACCGAGCACATACGCTTCTATTATATCGACTATCACGACGAGAGATTACGTCACAAAAGAAAATAAACAGCTAAAACCCACTGAACTCGGCGCGGCGGTTACCAACCTTTTAAAAGAGGAGTTTCCTAAAATCGTAAACACGAAATTCACAGCCGGAATGGAAACGAATCTCGACGAAGTGGAAGCGGGCAAGATGGATTACGTCGAGATGCTTAAAGATTTTTACGGCGATTTTAAGAAAAGTCTTGATAAGGCGAAAGAGGACATGGCGGGGGTTAAAATCCGCTTAGAAGAAGATCAAACCGACGTAACGTGTGAGAAATGCGGCAGAAATATGGTTGTAAAATTCGGGCGTTACGGGAAATTTTTAGCTTGCCCCGGCTACCCCGAATGTAAAAACACGAAACCCTATTTAGAATTGACGAAAGGCAAATGCCCGTTGTGCGGCGGCGACGTTATCTCTAAAAAGAGCAAAAAAGGATATAGGTTTTACGGCTGCTCCAATTACCCCGAATGCGGCTTCATGACGTGGGACGCGCCGACGGAGGAGACGTGTCCGCAGTGCGGGAAGACGCTGTTTAAAGCGAGAGGCGGCGTATTAAAGTGCCTTTCGGAGGGGTGCGGCTACCAGATAAAAGCGCCTAAAAAATCAAAAAATCCCGATGAGGAAGATTCTTAAATGAAAAAAGTCGCCGTTATAGGAGGAGGTTTCGCGGGGGTCGAAGCGTCTTACGCTCTCGCCAAAAGGGGAGCAAAAGTCGATTTATTTGAAATGAAGCCCGTGAAATTCTCTCCCGCGCATAAATCGCCCGACCTATGCGAACTCGTGTGTTCAAATTCCTTTAAAGCTTTAAGGTTAGAGTCGGCGGGAGGTTTGTTAAAAGCCGAAATGAGAGTTTTGGGGTCTTTAACCTTAAAATGCGCCGAAAAGTCTTCAGTTCCCGCGGGAGGGGCTTTGGCGGTAGACAGAGACGTCTACTCGGGACTTGTTACAAAAGAGATAGAAAATAATCCCAATATAAACGTGATAAGGCGGGAAATAACCGACATACCTTCCGATTACGAGGTTGTGATCATAGCGGCGGGACCCCTTGTTTCCGATTCTTTAGTAAATTCCATAAAAAAAATTACGGGAAGCGAGTTTTTAAGTTTTTACGACGCGGCCGCCCCTATAGTGGAATACGATAGCATAGACGCCGCCAAAACGTTTAATCAGTCAAGATATGACAGAGGCGGCGAGGACGACTACATAAACTGTCCTCTAAATAAAGAGGAGTACGAAATATTTTATAACGAGCTTATTAACGCCGAGACCGCGGTTCTTCATTCGTTCGATAAAAGGGACGTTTACGAAGGTTGTATGCCCATAGAGGTTTTAGCGAAACGAGGGAAAGACGCCATAAGGTACGGTCCGTTAAAGCCCGTGGGGTTAAAAGACCCGGAAACCGGGAAGAGACCTTACGCCGTTTTACAGTTAAGAAAAGAAAATAAAGAGGGAAAACTTTATAATTTAGTGGGATTTCAGACGAACCTTAAATTTTCTGAGCAAAAGCGCGCGTTTTCTTTAATACCCGCTCTGAATCACGCCGAGTACGCAAGATACGGCGTCATGCACAGAAACACATTTTTAAATTCCCCTAAAATTTTAAACTCCGACTTTTCTTTAAAATCAAATCCCAATATATTTTTCGCGGGTCAGATAACGGGCGTGGAAGGGTATATGGAATCGGCGTCGTCGGGAATAATCGCCGGAATAAACGCTTTTAAGACGACAAATAACGAAAGTACGATTACTCTTCCGCCCGAAACAATGATAGGCTCCCTGGAAAGGTATATAAGCGACGAGAGCGTAAAAGACTTTCAGCCTATGGGCGCGTCGTTCGGGCTATTGCCGCCACTTAACATGAAAGTAAAAGATAAAAAAGAGCGGTATCTCAATTTATCAAACAGGAGCTTAAAAATTTTAAAGGATTTAAACATTTAATCGGAAAGGAAAAACGTTCGCTAATATATTATGAGTGTTATTGAAGAGATAATCGGATATAAATTTAAAAATAAATCGCTTTTAAAGACCGCCTTGACTCATTCGTCATACGCTAACGAAATTGGGGGAAACGAACCTTTTAACGAAAGACTTGAGTTTTTAGGCGACTCGGTTCTCGGCATGATAACGGCGGAGTATCTTTATAAAATCCACCCCGAAATGCCGGAAGGGCAGCTTACAAAGTTAAGATCCTCTTTAGTTTGCGAAAAATCGTTGTACAGGTTTTCCGAGAGTATAAAGCTCGGCGAGTTTATGAGACTAGGAAAAGGCGAAATCAACACCGGCGGGAGAAATCGTCCTTCAATATTGGCCGACGCTTTCGAGTCGCTTATCGCCGCCGTGTTTTTAGATTCCGGGTATGAAGAGGCGAGAAAGTTCGTCTTGGGATTTATCTCAGGCGCCGAAAGTTACGAACCCGTGGCAAGAGATTATAAAACGGAACTTCAAGAGATAATCCAACGCAATAAGGGGGAAATCTTAGAGTACTCTTTAGCGGGGGAGTCGGGTCCCGACCATAAGAAAACGTTTATCGTCGACGTGAAATTAAACAGCAACGTTATAGGGACGGGCGAAGGCGGAAGCAAAAAACAAGCGGAGCAGATGGCGGCGAAAGAAGCGTTAAAACTAATGGGCGAGAACGTATGAAGCGCTCGAACGTTTCTCTGTTTGTCCCGCACGTTGGCTGCCCTCATAAGTGCGTCTTTTGCAATCAGAACGCTATATCGGGAGAGCATAAGGTTATTAACTCCAAAGACGTTGACGACGCCGTAAATATCGCGTTAAAAAGCGGTATTGACGGTAAATTGAGCGAAATCGCTTTTTTCGGCGGCAGTTTTACGGCGATCAAAAGAGAGTATATGACAGAGCTTCTTGAAAGCGCTTATAAGTATGTTAAAGAGGGGTTTTTTAAAGGGATAAGATGTTCGACGCGTCCTGATTATATTGATGATAGCATATTGACTATCCTTAAAAATTACGGCGTAACGTCTATCGAGTTGGGCGTCGAAAGTATGTCGGACAAAGTTTTAAAGTTAAACGAAAGAGGTCATAAAGCTTCCGACGTTATAAACGCTTCTAACCTTATAAAATCATACGGCTTCGAGTTAGGTCTTCAGATGATGACGGGGCTTTATGGAAGTTCTGACGAATCGGATATTTACACTGCCGGGGAAATCATTTCCTTAAAGCCTGAAACCATGAGAATATATCCTACAATAGTATTAAAAAACACCCGTCTTGCGGATTACTGCTTAAACGGGCTGTATAATCCCCCGACTTTAGAGGAAAGCGTAAATCTATGCTCAAAGCTTATTTTAATGTTTAACGAGGCTCAAATCAGAATAATAAGATTAGGTCTTCACTCAGGCGGCGACGCGGAGGAGAACTATGTCGCGGGGGCGTATCACCCGGCGTTTAAAGAGCTTTGCGAAAGTAAAATTTATTTTGATAAAGCGCTGGATTTAATAAACCGCGATAAAATATCGGGCGATATAACAATTTTTGTTCCGAAAGGCGAAACTTCAAAAATGACGGGGCAGAAAAGAGCTAACATAAACGCTTTAAAAAAATTAGGCGCAACCGCTAAGATTAAAGAAGACGACGATTTAAAGAAATACGAAATTCGCGTATCGAGGCAAAAGGAAATTTAACGGATGTACTTAAAATCATTGGAAATGCAGGGTTTTAAATCCTTCCCAAACAAGACGAGACTCAATTTCGACAAGGGTCTTACAGCCGTCGTCGGTCCTAACGGTTCGGGCAAAAGCAATATAGCCGACGCTGTAAAATGGGTTTTGGGCGAGCAGTCCACAAAGTCCTTGCGCGGGTCAAAAATGGAAGACGTTGTTTTTAGCGGCACAAAAACAAGACGGGCGCAGGGTTTCGCCGAAGTGACGCTTTGCCTCGACAACGAGGACGGTTCGGTTTCCGTAAATGAGAAAGAAATAAAAGTTACGAGACGCTACTACCGTTCAGGCGAGAGCGAATATAAAATTAACTCAAAGTCAGTAAGGCTTAAAGACGTTCACGAGCTTTTTATGGATACGGGTCTTGGAAGAGACGGTTATTCGATGGTAAGTCAAGGGGCGATTGAGGATATTGTTTCGTCGAAATCGCCTGAAAGACGGGAAATGTTCGAGGAAGCGGCGGGAATTTCACATTACAGGTACAGAAGATCGGAAGCTTTAAAAAGACTTCTCGCGACGGACGAAAATCTCGTAAGGCTAAACGATATTTTAGCGGGTCTTTTTGAGCGGTTAGAGCCTCTTGAAAAGGAAAGCGAAAAAGCGGAGGAGTTTTTAAAATACTCCGAAGAGCGTAAAAAATTAGAAATCGGCATATGGCTCAACACTTTAGAAAAGTCGGACGGGCTTATAAGAGATCAGTTAAATAAACTTTTTATAGCGGAGAATCAATACAAAGAATGTGAAGCGGCTCTTAACGAAATAATAAATAAAGATGAGGAAATTTCTCAAAGTATCGCCGAGATTAACGTTAAAATTGACGACGAAAACCGCTCGCAAAATAGTGTTTTAAACGAGATTTCAGATTTACAAAAGCTTTTAGCGGTAAATGAAAATTCTATTGAGCACAACGAAAACGAAATAAACCGCTTAAACGGGGAACTTCTTACGGAAGACGACTCGTCTTTAAAAATCGACGAAGAGATTGAAAACGCTAAAAGCAAAAAAGAACAACTTAATATTTCATTAAACGAAAAGAATAACGAGATAGAAAGTCTAAATGAAAAATCCAATATTATTAAATCAAAAGTTTTAGATTTACAAAATGAATCTTCTAAAATATCTGATAAAATAGACGGACTTTCTAAAGATTTAAATAGTGAAAACGTAAAAAGCTCTTCTTTGGAGTCGCTTATTTCTGAAATAGAAAACAGAAAAAACTCGGTTTTGAGCGAGATAAAATTAAAAGAAGACGAAATAAAATCCTTAAAAACCGAAATCGAAGCCCTCAATGTAAAAATAAAATCGCGGGACGAAAAAATTTATGGCTTTACAAACGCCTGCAAGGGGTATATGATTAAAGTAAAGTCAAAAGAGGAAAAAATCGAAGCGATAAACAAGGATCTGGAAAGTTTAAACTTTTCCTTAATCTCAAAAAAGAACAGACAGTCGCTCCTTTCAGATATGGAAAAAAATATGGAGGGGTATCAGGAATCTGTTAAATCGGTTATGAGGGCCTCGAAAAGAGGGGCTTTAAAAGGCGTATGCGGTCCGCTCTCTTCTTTAATTAAAACGTCTCCCGAATATACCTTATCCATCGAAACGGCTTTAGGCGCGTCGATCCAAAATATTGCGACTGAAACCGATAAAGACGCAAAGTTCGCCATTAGCTACTTAAAGCAGGGAAATTTCGGGAGAGCGACGTTTTTGCCCTTAAACGCGATTCAGGGGAAAGTTCTGAACGAGTCCGACCTATCTGCTTGCGCGGGGTTCATAGATATAGCGTCTAATTTAGTAACTTGCGATGAAAAATATAAAGCGATAGTTAATTCTCTTTTAGGGCGAACGGTTATAGCGGATAATTTGGATTTAGCGTTAGAGATTGCCGAAAAATTTAATCGGCGCTTTAAGATTGTAACCTTGGACGGTCAGGTTATAAACGCGGGCGGCTCGATGACAGGCGGCTCTAAAATCAAAGGCGCGGGATTTTTATCGAGAGCCAACGAAATCGACAAACTCTCTGACGAAATTAAAAAGGATAGCGAAAATATCTTAAATAAAGAAAAAGATAAGAAAAAAATAATCAAGGAGTATAATTCCGACAAAGCGTCGCTTGACGGATTAAACGCCGATATTTTAAGAGAAAAAGAAGAAAAATTAAAGAATGAGAACGAACTTAAAATTTTAAAAAACAGATTGTCGTCGGCGGGCGAAGCGCTAAAAACCTTAACGGACGAAACGTCGACTTCAGAAGAAAGACTTAACTTATTAAAGGAAGAAGTTAAAAATTCCTCTGTTTTAGGCGAAAGTTTAAAAAATGAAATCGAAAAACTTTCGGATTCCCGCAAAAGCATAGAAAGCGAGAAAGAGTCGCTTTTAAACGAGGAGAAAAAAAATACAGAGGAAATAAATAAAATAAACATCGAAAAAGCGTCTTTTGTAAGCGGAATAGAAAGTTTATCCAACGCGTTAAACGGTCTTTTTGAGAGAAAGTCGGGAAGGGTCGAAAGACTAAACGACATTAAAGCTAAACTGAACGACGCTAAAAATAATAAAGCGGAACTATTAAATAAAATCGATGAACTTAAAATAAAATCAGACAACCTAAAAATAGAATACGATAAAAAGAAAGACGATATTTCCCGGTTGTCGGAGAAAAGAAATTTATATGAAAAGGAATCCGTGAATTTAAGAGCGGAAGAGCGCAAAAAGACGGACGAGAAAGAAAAGCTTTCTGGGGAACTTGTAAGGCTAAAAGACAAAAAAGAATCTCTTGTAAAAGAGCGAGACGAGATAGAGAGCAAATTATACGAAGAGTATAAACTTACCAAAGCCGAGGCTTTAAAATTAGATATAACGCTCGCTTCGGTCGCGAAAGCAAAAAAAGACTTAAGTTTAATCAAGTCGAAAATAAAAGCTCTGGGGAACGTAAACGTAGGAGCTATAGACGAGTATAAAGAGGTTTCGGAACGATATAATTTTATGAAATCGCAGATTGACGACGTACAAAAGTCAAAAGACGAGCTTAATAAAATGATAAATTCCTTAACCGAAAAAATGACTTTAAGGTTTAAAGAGCGCTTTGATATTATAAATAAGAATTTTTCCGAGACGTTTAAAGAGCTTTTTGGCGGCGGCAGCGCCGAACTCGCGCTTCTAGACGAAAACGATATTTTAGAGTGCGATATTGATATTAAAGCGCAGCCTCCGGGCAAAAACGTTAAGAGTATGTCGCTATTATCCGGCGGCGAGAAGGGTCTTTGCGCCATAGCTTTGCTGTTTTCTATTTTAAAGACGTCTCCCGCTCCGTTTTGCATATTCGACGAAGTGGAGGCGGCCTTAGACGACGTAAACGTCTACAGGTACGCGAGATACATTAAGAGTATGACTAAGGACACGCAGTTTATACTTATTACTCACAGGCGGGGAACTATGGAAGAAGCCGACACGCTTTACGGCGTTACGATGCAGGAACAAGGCGTTTCGACTTTACTCGAGCTTAAAACCGCCGAAATGGCGAAAGACCTGGGAATTTCATAAAACTATATAACGGAGAAATATAAATGGCCGGAATATTTAAAAAATTTAACTTTGGATTGAAAAAGACCCGTAATAAAATGGCGGGAGCTATAGATGAAATGCTCGATTCTTTCGACACGTTCGAAGACGATCTTTTCGTCGAGCTTGAGGAAATTCTCGTAATGAGCGACGTGGGTGTTCAGACCGCGGTTGAGATTACGGAAGAATTAAAGGACAGAGTAAAAAAAGAAAAGCTTAAATCAACTAAGGAAGTTAAAGATGAAGTAAAGAGCATCGTCGCCGATATGTTAGAGGGCGGCGAGGACATGGGTCTTATTACTCAGCCCTCCATTATATTGGTCATAGGCGTAAACGGCGTTGGGAAGACGACGACCATAGGCAAAATGGCCGCCATGTATAAAGCGGAAGGCAAGAAAGTTATTTTAGGAGCGGCCGATACGTTTAGAGCCGCGGCTATTGACCAGCTCGATATTTGGGCGAAGAGAGC
>CAYUEV010000015.1:0-32219 GCA_964443825.1 uncultured Eubacteriales bacterium | reverse complement strand
TATCTTAAACTTTAAACGTTCAAAAAAATATTGACAATTTTACAAAATAACGATATAATTATATTCGGTTAAGGGGACTTTTTCGTCCTTCTGACTTTTGTTTTATAACTTAAACTCGCCTTGATTTTTTAAACCGAATTTAACTCTTCGTTTACGAAGTCAGGGGAGTTTTGCGTTAATATTTTGATTTATAAAAGGGGCTGCATAATTGGCAAACACGATCATCGACTTAAAAAATATCTCCGTATCGTTTGGCGGAGAACCTGTTCTTAAAAATCTGAATCTCAAAATCGAAGACAAGGAATTTCTTACGCTTTTGGGTCCTTCCGGTTGCGGCAAGACAACTACATTGCGCGTTATCGGCGGTTTTTTAAAACCCGACAGCGGCGACGTCGTCTTCGACGGTAAGGCAATCAATGGTGTTCCGGCTCATAAGCGTCAGGTGAACACCATTTTTCAGCGGTACGCTCTTTTTACGCATCTTAACGTTTACGAAAATATAGCGTTCGGTTTAAGAGTGAGAAAAACGCCTGAAAAAGAAATTAAAAGAGCCGTGTCGGAAATGCTGGAACTTGTAAACCTTAAAGGTTTCGAGTCAAGGGATATAAACTCCCTGTCGGGCGGTCAGCAGCAAAGAGTGGCGATAGCGAGGGCTTTAGTCGTAAAGCCGCGGGTTCTATTGCTTGACGAGCCTTTAGGCGCTCTTGATTTAAAGCTCAGAAAAGATATGCAAAATGAGCTTAAAAATATCCAAAAACGCCTTGGAATTACGTTTATATACGTAACGCACGACCAGGAAGAGGCTCTTTCGATGTCCGACAAGATAGTCGTCATGAACAACGGCGAAATTCAGCAAATAGGTTCTCCTTTAGACGTTTACAACGAGCCTAAAAACGCTTTTGTCGCCGATTTTATCGGAGAAAGCAATATAGTTGACGGCGTTATGTTAGAGGATTGCTTGGTAAGCTTCAGCGGCAATACGTTTAAATGCCTTGATAAGGGATTCTCTAAGAACGAGCCGGTGGACGTTGTGGTGCGTCCTGAAGACGTGGACGTGGTTCCTTACGACGAAGGTATGCTTAAAGGGACGGTGACTTCCGTCACTTTTAAGGGCGTTCATTTTGAGATAATAGTCGATATAGACGGTTTTAAGTGGATGATACAATCTACCGACGAGCAGTTTGTGGGCGACGATATAGGTCTTCTTATTGAGCCTGACGCTATACATATTATGAAAAAATCGGAATATTCCGATCTTTACGGCGATTTCAGCAGTTTCAGCGACGAGTTTGACGAACTCTCCAACGTAAACGCGGAGGAGGGCGAAAATGGATAAAACAAATTCCCGTTTAAGGCGCGTTATGATCGCCCCGTTTTCCGTGTGGATGGCGATATTCGTAATAGTTCCCATCGCTCTTGTTCTGTTTTATGCTTTTACCGATAAAAACGGCTCTTTTACTCTTGAAAACTTAAAAAGCATTTGGGAGTACAGAGGGACTTATTTAACCTCCATTGAACTCGCTTTCGTTTCAACCGTAATTTGCCTTGTGATGGCGTACCCCTTAGCTTACAGTATATCGAGGATGAACTTTAAACGGCAGCAGACGATGGTTCTTCTGGTTATGCTTCCCATGTGGATGAATTTCCTAATCAGAACATACGCCTGGATGACCATATTAGAGGACACCGGCATAATTAACACCGTCTTAAAAAAATTTTTAAGTCTTTTCGGGTATGAGTTCGCGGGGTTCTCCATGATAAACACAAACGGCGCTATCGTCCTGGGCATGGTGTATAATTTTCTCCCTTATATGGTGCTTCCGATTTACACGGTTTTAACTAAAATCGACCGCAGTTTAATAGAGGCGGCTAGGGATTTAGGCGCGAACGGCATAGACGTCTTCACCAAAGTCCTTCTTCCTCAGAGCGTCCCCGGCATAATATCGGGGATCACCATGGTCTTTGTGCCGGCCGTCAGCACGTTTGTAATTTCAAAGCTCTTAGGCGGCGGCATGACTTACTTAATAGGCGACATTATTGAAAATTACTTTCTAGGCAACACGGGGGAAGTAAATTACAACGTCGGCGCGGCTTTATCGCTCGTGCTTATGGTTTTGATACTTATTTCAATGGGCGTTATGAACCACTTTGACGAAGACGCCAAAGAGAACGGAGGCGGGTTGTTTTGAAAGCGCTGTCAAAAATCTACAATGTCCTCGTTTTCGCTTTTCTTTACTCGCCAATAGTCGTAATGGCGGTATATTCTTTTAACGGAATAAAAAGCCGCTCCGTTCTTGACGGCTTTTCGCTCAGGTGGTACCAAGAGCTTTTTAAAGATTCCGTTATAATGAAGTCTCTTTACACTTCCTTGATACTCGCTTTACTGTCGGCGGTAATATCAACCGTAATAGGAACCATGGCGGCGGTCGGTATAAACGCTTCCAAGGGGTTGGTAAAAAAAATATACCTCGCCGTAAACAATATACCGATGGTAAATCCCGATATAGTGACGGCCGTTTCCTTAATGATACTTTTTGTTTTCGTTTTTTCGACGCTTAATAAGTTCGAGATGGGTTTCGGCACTCTTTTAATATCGCATATCACGTTTTCAATCCCTTATGTTATATTGGAGGTTATGCCTAAAGTAAAAGGCATGGATCAAAACATATATAACGCGGCTTTAGACCTTGGTTGTCCTCCGGCCAAATCCTTTGTTAAAGTAGTTTTGCCGCAAATTAAAGCCGGTATCGTAACAGGCTTTATAATGGCTTTTACTCTGTCTCTCGACGACTTCATAATAAGCTACTTTAACAGCGGCTCCAGCGTTCAGACGCTTTCGGTCACAATTTACTCAATGACTAAAAAGCCTTACTCGCCCAAGATAAACGCGCTTTCAACCCTTTTGTTCACGGCGATTTTAGCTCTTCTTTTAATTATAAATCTTCCTAAAAACAAAAGCGGCAAAAAGAAAAGAAAAGGAGAGCTGAATTGAAAAAACAAATATCTCTTCTTCTCGCTTTTATATTGATTTTTTCTTTCCCCGTTTTAGCTTTCGCCGAAGAAAGTCAGGTCGTTCTTAACGTCTATAACTGGGGAGAGTATATAAATCTCGACGCCATAGAGATGTTCGAGGAAGAACACCCCGACATAAAAGTAAATTACACGACTTATGACAGCAACGAGTCGATGTACTCTAAAATCGTGTCCGGCGCCGCGTCGTATGATATTGTGATACCTTCCGACTATATGATAAGCAAACTTATAAGCGAAGATATGCTTGTAGAACTCGATCTAAACAACATCCCCAATTTTTCATATATAGACGACGCTTTTAAAAACAAATCATATGATCCCGGCAATAAATACAGCGTCCCGTACTTTTGGGGAACCGTCGTCGTGATTTATAACTCAAAATACGTAGACCCTGTGGATTACGAACAAGAGAGCTTAGATTTGCTTTGGAACGAAAAGTACAAAGGCAAAATTTTAATGTTCGACAATCCTAGGGACGCTTTCGGTCTCGCTCTTACTAAACTCGGGTACTCGTTAAATTCTCAAAACGAAAACGAGTGGAGCGAAGCGTCCGAACTTTTAAAAGAGCAGAAGCCCCTTGTGCAGGCTTACGTCATGGACGCGATTTTTGATAAAATGGAGTCCAACGAGGCGTGGATAGCGCCTTATTACGCGGGCGACGCGCTTGTGATAAGAGAAACTAATCCCGACGTTAATTTTTACCTTCCGAAAGAGGGGACTAACTTATTTTTTGACGCTATGTGCGTTTTAAAAACGACTACTCATAAAAAAGAAGCGGAAGAATTTATTAACTTTATGTGCGACCCTGAAATTTCGGCGATGAACTCCGACGAAGTGGGATACGCGACTCCAATATCGAAAGCCAAGGAGTACTTAGACCCCGAAATCACAAACGACCCGATAATTTACCCTGACGATAAATTTTTAAACGAAAACACCGAAGTGTTCGTAAATCTTCCGCAAAAAATTCAAATGGTGGAAAGCTCTCTCTGGACTAGCCTTAAAATACAATCGTCCGAGTCGGGCGAAAAAGAATCCGCTTTAACGTGGGTAGACTGGTTCTCCATTATAACTTTATCCCTTTTAATTATGGCGTCGCTATACATTCTTGTAAGGAACGCCAGAAGAAAAAGAATAAGAAAACTAAAACTTTAATTTAATTATGAAACAATACCTCGCTTTAGGAAAGATAGTCGGAACTCACGGGTTAAAGGGGGAAACCCGGTTTGACGCGTGGTGCGACTCGCCTGACTTTGTAAAAAGATTTAAAACTCTTTATTTTGACGAATTTGGCAATAAAAGCGTGTCGGTTCAATCTTCGAGACCTCACGGCAACATAGTTATTCTTAAACTAAAAGGCGTTGATTCCATAGAAGAAGCGCAAGTTTTAAGAGGCGTCACCCTTTATATTAACCGCGACGACGCCAATTTAAAAGACGGCTGGTTTATAGAGGATTTGCTCGGTTCTACAGTCCTTGACGTAAATGACGGCGACATTTTCTATGGGAAAATTACCGACGTTATGAAAAATCCCGCCAACGACGTATGGCAAATAGAAAAGGACGGAAACGTTTATCTTATCCCCGCCATAAAAGACGTGGTTAAAAATGTCGACGCTAAAAACGGGATTGTTTATATAGAGCCTTTAAAAGGCATTTTCGATTGAACCGAGGGCAAATTTATGCGGATCGATATATTAACGCTTTTCCCCGATATGTGTAAAAGCGTTTACACTGAGAGCATAACGGGAAGAGCCATCAAAAAAGGCGTTCTCGAAGTGTATTCCCACGACATAAGAGATTATACTAAAGATAAGCATAAGAACGTCGACGACGCCCCATACGGAGGCGGGCAAGGCATGATTATGGCGGCTCAGCCCGTTTACGACTGTTTTTTGTCTTTGTGCGGCGAACTTAGCGAAAGACCTTATTTCGTCTATATGTCGCCCGCGGGGCAGATTTTGAACCAAAAAAAGGCGTTGGAACTTTCTAACTTACCGAATCTCGCGATTTTATGCGGTCACTATGAAGGCGTGGACGAAAGGGTCATAGAAAAATGCGTCGACGAGGAAATCTCCATAGGCGACTATGTTTTAACCGGAGGGGAATTGCCGGCTCTCGTTTTAACAGATTGCATTGCGCGCATGATACCGGGCGTTCTCTCAAGCGAAGATTCCTTTATGGACGAAAGTCACTTTAACGGGCTTTTAGAATACCCTCAGTACACAAAACCCGCCGTATGGGAAGGTATGGAAGTCCCATCGGTACTTCTTTCGGGTCATCACGCCAATATAGAAAAGTGGCGAAAAGAAAAGTCTTTGGAAAGAACAAAGTTAAGAAGACCAGATCTTCTGTAGCCCGCCGCTTGCGCCTCCAAATATGCTAAAATTATTAAAACGCCCCGTTTTATTAGCGGGGCGACCCCCCCCCCCCTAAAATCGGGAATAATATGGAAGGATAAACTTACATTTGGCAAGAAAATTCTGGGACGTCGGAACTTTTGATAAAGACGCGGCCTCAAAACTCGCGTCAGAGTGCGGGTACGATAAATTCAGCGTTTTTCTTTTATGTTCAAGAGGAATTTGCGAAAAAGAAGGAATACGCGAATTTTTAGAAGGCGACTGTAAATTTTCCGATCCTTTCTTTCTTAAAGATATGGATAAGGCCGTAGGGAGAATCTCGAAAGCCATAAACGAAGGCGAAAAAATTGCCGTATGGGGCGATTACGACGCGGACGGCGTTACGGCTACGGCGCTTTTGTACTCATATCTTGAGGCAATGGGCGCTTACGTTTCGTATTATATTCCAAAAAGGCAAGAAGAGGGCTACGGTCTTCATTTAGAGTCTTTAGACGCTCTTTTGGATAGCGGCGTTACTTTAATTATAACGGTTGATAACGGCATAAATTCCGTAAAAGAAGCGGAATACATAAAAAATAGAGGCGCCGATTTAATTATAACGGATCACCATAGACCCGGAAACGTTCTCCCCGACGCCATAGCCGTTATAAATCCGAAGAGAGAGGACGACGAAAGTTTATTTAAAGATTTAGCGGGAGTGGGGGTTGCGTTTAAATTAGCGGCGGCTCTCGAAGGCGGAGATTTCGAGAACGTTTTAAGCGATTTTTCAGATATATTGGCTTTAGGCACCATCGCCGACATAGTCCCTTTAAAGGGCGAAAACAGAAGCATCGCGATACAAGGCGCGAAAGCTCTAAACAACACTTCGCGGCCGGGGCTTGTTTCCCTTAAAAATATATTAGGCAAATTCGGCGATTTAACTTCAACCGACATAGCCTTTGCTTTAGCCCCAAGAATAAACGCCGCCGGAAGAATGGGTTCTGCGGACGACGCTTTAAAGCTCCTGTTAACTCAAGACGAGGAAGAGGCTATTGAGCTATCTTATAAACTTCATGAGTACAACTCGTTAAGGCAAGACGCTGAAACAAAAATTACCAAAGAGGCTATAGAACTCATTGAAAGCGACTGTAAACTTAAATATTCAAGAGTTCTCGTGGTGGCGGGCGAAAACTGGCAAGAGGGAGTTATCGGAATAGTCGCGTCTAGATTAGTCGATAAATACGGAAAACCCGCGATGGTAATTTCTCTGTCTGAAAGCGGCGAATCAAAGGGATCTTCTAGGAGCATTGAGGGCTTCTCCCTTTTTGACGCTCTTTTAAATTGCTCCGGCTCTCTTATAAAATTCGGCGGGCACACTCAAGCCGCGGGTTTTACAATAGAAAATTCTAAAATAGACGAGTTTCGAGAAAAAGTTAATTTATACGCCGAGACTCTTCCGAATTTTTACCCCGTTCTTCACCTTGACTGTAGGTTAAACCCCGCTTGCGTAAATATACAGCTTGTCGAAAGCGTAAACGCTTTAGAACCGTTTGGAGCGTATAATCCGAAGCCCGTATTCGGTATTTATAACTGCGTTTTAAAATCTATAAAACCAATAGGACGCGACGGTAAACACTTAAAAATTACGTTCGATAAAGACGGAAACTCATATATCGGCGTATATTTTGGAATGGATAAAGAAAATTTCCCATATGTAGAGGGCGATAAAATAAATTTAGCCGCGTCGGTAGAAAAAAGCGAGTTTAAGGGTGAAATAAAAGCGTCCATCTATATTAAAGATATTAAACTTTCAGCGTTCGACGACAAAAGCTATTTTTTGAGCGAAAATCTTTATTGTAAATTTAAATTAGGGGAAGAGATTACCGAAAAAGAGCGGGAGTTTCTTCGTCCTACAAGAGAATTTTGCGGTTTGATTTACAATTTTTTAAAAAAAAGACAAGGCAAGTCGAATCCCGCGGAGTATATTTCAGTTAAATTAGAAATGGGTTCCGCGAGAACTTGCAAAGTAAAAATCGTTCTCGACGCTTTTTCGGAGCTAGGTCTTATAAAATCAGACGGGGATATCATATATTTGCCCGAATACGCCAAAAAAACCAATTTAGAAGATTCTTCAATATTAAAGAGCTTAGGATACAAAAATAAAACGAGGTGATAAAATGAGCGAAACCGCCGAAAGCACAGGACTTAGACTTTATTCCGCGTTAAGAGAGAAGCTGAAAATCGTTTTTCCGGCGGAATCGTTAGAGGTGATTGACAAAGCGTTTAACCTTGCTAACGAGGCTCACGCCAATCAACTAAGGCGATCGGGCGAGCCTTACATAATACACCCTATAGCCGTAGCGACAATACTTTTTGAAGAGTTGGGAATGGACGCGCAGTCGATAGCCGCGGCGCTTCTTCACGACGTGGTGGAGGATACTCCCTGCCAAATAGAGGACATAAAAAAATTATTCGGCGACGAAATCGCGTTGCTTGTGGACGGCGTCACTAAAATAAACCGTATGCAAATCTCCTCTAAAGAGGAGCAGCAGGCCGAGAATTTAAGAAAAATGTTAATCGCCATGTCGCGAGATATTAGAGTAATCATTATAAAACTTGCCGACAGAGTGCATAACATCAGAACCTTGCAGTACGTTCCCGAACAAAAAAGACGCTTGACCGCGAAAGAAACGCTTGAAATTTACGCGCCGATAGCTCATAGGTTAGGAATAAGATCCTTTAAAGAAGAACTCGAGGATAAATCGATAAGTTTTTTAGATCCCGTAGCTTATCACGATATAGAGCGAAAATTAGAGGAACTTAATAAAGAGCATAAAGATTTTTTAGATCGCGTAAAAAATAAAATTCAAGACAGGGTAAACGAAACCGTAAAAGACGCTAAAATAGACGGCAGAATTAAAAGCGTCCACGGTATCTACAGAAAAATGTATATAGGCGGCAAGAGTTTCGACGAGATTTACGACATTTACGCCGTAAGAATAATAGTCGACACTGTAATTGACTGCTATAACTGTTTAGGGATAGTGCACGATATGTACCACTCTATCCCCGGAAGATTTAAAGATTACATATCTACGCCGAAGCCCAATATGTATCAGTCGCTCCACACTACGTTAATAGGCGAGGAAGGCATACCTTTTGAAGTTCAGATCAGAACTTGGGAAATGCACCGAAACGCCGAGTACGGCATAGCGGCTCACTGGAAATATAAATTGGGCAGAAGCGACAAAACCGTAGATAAAAGACTTTTGTGGATACGCCAAATGCTTGAGGGGCAAGAGGACGGCGGAGCCGCGGGGGATATAATAGAAGACTTAAAGAGCGACTTAATACCCGAGGAAGTGTTCGTTTTAACTCCCAAGGGGTCTGTAATATGCCTTCCCATGGGAGCTACCGTGATAGATTTCGCTTACGCCATTCACTCGGCCGTAGGCAATAAAATGACGGGCGCTAAAGTCGACGGAAGAATAGTTCCGATAGATTACGTCGTAAAAACAGGCGAAATTGTAGAAATTCTCACTACTTCCGACCCGTCAAAAGGTCCCAGCCGCGACTGGCTTAACATCGTAAAAACGAGCGGCGCGAGGTCAAAAATCCGCTCATGGTTTAGAAAAGAGCGCCGTGAAGACAATATTCCGATAGGAAAACAGGAATTTGACAAGGAATTAAGAAAGAGCAATATAAAACTCGACGAGGAAAGCTATAATAAACTCATAGCGGCGCTTACCGAAAAACAGCGTTTAAATTCCCCCGACGACCTTTTCGCTTCTATAGGTTACGGCGGAACAAACTTAACGCGCTTAATGGCGCAAGTTCAAAATGAATTGGCGAAAATTGCCAAGGAACAAACGCCGCCTGAGAATCAAATTAAAGTAACAAAGCCGAAAGCGACGGCGTCGGAAGGGGTAATTGTCCCCGGAATCGACAACTGTCTTGTAAAGCTCTCTAAATGCTGCGGTCCCATTCCGGGCGACGATATAATAGGCTTTATCACAAGAGGACACGGAGTTTCAGTCCATAAGCGCGACTGCCCCAACGTGCCTAAAGATTTAAAAAAATGTCCCGAACCTGAAAGATGGATACCCGTGGAATGGGAAAAAACCAACGGGGTGGGCTTTAACGCGAATCTTACGATTTCATGCATAGACAGATTATCGCTTTTGGCCGACGTATCGGTAAATCTTTCAAATATGCACGTTATGATTCATAACGTAAACACAAAAAATCCCGGCGACGGCACGTTTATAATCTACCTTTCAATAGCGGTAAATAACTCGGAACATCTTTCGGGCATAGTAGGAAAACTCAAAAAAATAAAAGGCGTACTTAAAATAGAGAGGACTTAATCTAAATTGAAAGCCGTTATTCAGCGCGTAAAATCGTCAAGCGTTGTAGTTTCCGGGAAAATATCGGGCGAAATTGGCGAAGGACTTTTAATTCTTTTAGGCGTAATGGGCGACGACAGCGAATATGACGCGGAAATTTTAGCAAAAAAAACCGCTAATTTAAGAGTGTTTCGCGATGAAAACAATAAAATGAACAAGTCGCTTCTCGATATAAACGGGGAAGCGCTCGTCGTGTCGCAGTTTACCCTTTGCGCCGACCTTAAAAAAGGCAACAGACCGTCTTTTTCGTTTTCCGCGGAACCCGACAAAGCAAAAAAACTATACGAATATTATATAGAACTTTTAAGGCAAAACGGCGTGAAAAAAGTCGAACAAGGCGTATTTGGGGGCGACATGGAAGTCAATATCCTAAACAACGGTCCCGTGACCATTCTCTACGATACGGAGATTTACAGAAAAAATGAAAGTTAAAACAATAACCCCCGAAGGTTTTTCCGCCAATACTCATATTTTGTCGGACGAATTAACGGGCGACTGCGCCGTAATAGACGCGGGTTTTTTTAACAGCGATATTTTAAACGCTTTAAAAGACCCGTCGATAAAAAATTTAAGATATATACTTTTAACACACGGTCATTTTGACCATATAAACGGCGTATACAAACTTAAAAAAGAATATCCTTTGGCGAAAATTTGCATACACAGTCTCGACGCTCCTTGCCTTTCGGACGATTTATTGAGTTTGGGAAGAGGGTTCGGTCTCCCGGCGAGTGAAAAAATCGAACCCGACATAACGCTCGCGGGAAACGAAAAACTTCCTTTCGGAAATACCGAAATCGACGTTATCGCGACGCCCGGTCACACTTTAGGGGGCGTTACATATAAAATTAACGATTTGCTGTTTACGGGCGACACGCTTTTTTATATGAGCGTGGGGAGAACCGATTTTCCCGGCGGGAATCCGGACGCCCTTAAAAACTCCGTAAAAAGGCTTTTTTCTCTTTCCGGGGATTATACCGTTTACACAGGTCACGGGAGCGGCACGAAATTGAGTTTTGAAAGAGAAAACAACCCTTACATTTAAATTCAAAATGATACTTTACATTATAAATCACGATTTTCAATACGAAACCGAAAACGTATTGAGAATATTTTTCCCTCTTGAAAAAATAAAGACGATTAAATCAAACGATAGCCTTAAGGATTTCCCCCAAACCGATTTTACGTATACCGAAATAGTCAATTTTTCGGATTATTCAAGAATTATATGTAAAATAAAATTAAAAGGGGAGGATTATAATTTACAGGAAGATTTATATAAGAACGAAAAGGATTCCAAACAATTTGAAAGCTCTTTAGAACTTACTTTAGCGAAACTTATATACAATATACTAACAGGCGCTTTAAAAATTACCCCTCCCTGGGGCGTTTTAACGGGAGTAAGACCTACTAAACTTATGCGTTCTTTACTTTACTCCCTTGGGGAAAAAGACGCTTTAGAGTATTTTACAACAGATCTTCTCGTTAAAGACGAAAAAGCGAAACTTTGTCTTAACGTCGTAAAAAATGAGGAAGAGATAATTAAAAAATCAGACGAGAGTTCATATTCGCTTTATATTTCAATCCCCTTTTGCCCAACGAGATGCGATTACTGTTCTTTTGTGTCGCACTCTATAGAAAAGGCGAAGAACCTTATGCCCATATACGTTGAAAGGCTTATTGGGGAACTTATCGAAATTTCTAAAATAGCCGGTTATTTAGGGCTTAACCTTAAAACGATTTATATAGGCGGCGGCACTCCCACAAGTTTAGAAAGTTCTCAAATTAAGGCGATCCTTAACGCCGTAAACAAATATTTTCCGGCGGAAAAAGCCCTCGAGTTTACTGTAGAGGCGGGAAGACCCGATACCGTAAATCCGAAAAAACTCAGAATATTAAAAGACGCGGGCGTCGGAAGAATTAGCGTGAATCCTCAGACTTTTAACGACGAAGTACTAAAAATAATCGGTCGGAGGCATACGTCAAACGACGCTCTTAAAGCGTATGAGGAAGCTAAGAAGGCTGACTTTGACTGTATTAACATGGACTTTATAGCGGGACTCCCCAAAGAAAGCCCCGAAAGTTTTATTAGCGGAATCGAAAAAGCCGTTTCCCTTTCGCCCGAAAATATAACAGTTCACACTTTAGCGTTAAAAAGAGCTTCCAATATAGCGGGCGACTTAAACGACATTAGCGAGAACGCGCCCCAAATGATATGGGAGTCGTCAAAAATTTTAAACAACAACGGATATTTTCCTTATTATATGTACAGACAGAGTAAATCGGTCGGCAATAACGAAAACACGGGTTACAGTCAAAAAGGAAAAGAATGTTTATATAACGTATTTATGATGGAAGAAACGCATACTGTCCTTTCAGCCGGCGCGGGCGGCGTCACTAAACTTAAAAAACCGAATGAAAACGTAATCGAGCGCGTTTTTAATTATAAGTATCCTTACGAATATATAGAGCGGTACGACGATTTAATAGAACGAAAACGTAAAATTATTAAATTTTATGAAAACGTTTGGTACCGAGAGGCAAAATTATGAGTGAGAGAAAAAAACAGTCGCTTTTAAGCGGCGCGTTTGTGCTTGTGGTCGCGACGGCGTTCGTAGAGATAGTCGGCGTTCTTTACAAAATACCGTTGACGTCGATTATAGGGACGGTCGGAAGAGGCTACACAGGCACGGCGTTTAACATATATATTCCGGTGTACAACATCGCTATGGCGGGTCTTCCCGTGGCTATATCGAAACTTGTTTCAGAGAGCGTCGCTCAAGGGAAATTCCAAAACGTAAAAAAAATATTTAAAGTGGCGAAGCGTCTTTTTATGATAACGGGAATAACGGGTACGGTTTTGGTTCTCGCGCTCGCTTATCCTTATGCAAAAACGATGGATTCTTTGGAATCTTTGCCGTCTATCATTACGATAGCCCCCGCCGTGTTCGTGTGCTGCGTTATGGCGACATACAGGGGGTACTATTCGGGTCTTCACAACCAAACCCCTTCCGCCTTATCGCAGATGTTCGAGGTACTAGGAAAGCTTATTTTCGGTTTGGGGTTAAGTTTTCTTGTCGAGAGATACGGGATGAACTGCTTTTATACGGGGAAACCCGTTTTCGGGGTGGAGTGCCTTACTAAGGAAGACGCGGTATTAGCGTTATCCCCTTACGCCGCCGCCGCCTCGATTTTCGGCGTTACCATGGGAGCGGTCACGAGTCTTGTGTTCCTAGCTTTAAGGCACAAAATAAAAGGCGATAAAATTACAAAGGAAGAACTTACGTCGTCCCCGCCGGGCGAATCCGATAAAACCATAGCAAAAATGCTCATAACCATAGCCGTTCCGGTGGTCGTAAGCACGCTCGTGGTAAATCTTACGAATTTTATCGACTCATGGTCGATTCAATTTAGATTAAAATCGGTTATCAACAACAATCTCCCCGTCATAACCGATATGTACAGAAGTTCTCTCTCTTTAGCGGAGAAGATGAACAACACTCAGCTTAAATCGTACCTTTACGGCGCGTATGAGATAGCTCTCGACTTTAGAAATCTTGTCCCTACCATAACAGTGGCGTTGGGAACGAGTTCTATCCCGGTTCTTTCGGAGGCGTGGGTCACCAAAAACAAGCTCATGATACGTTCCTCGGTCGAGTCCGTCGTAAGATCGGCCATGTTAATATCTCTCCCCATAGGATTCGGTATGGCGCTTCTCTCTAAAGATATACTTCATATATTTTACGGCGAATCGAGCAGCATGAACATTTCAGCTCAAATTATGACGATGTACGGCTGTTTTACGTTTATTATGGCGGTGGCGCAACCTCTTATCAATATGCTTCAAGCTATAGGAAGAATGGATATTCCGATGAAATCCGTTTCTTTGGCGGCTATTGTGAAAGTCGTGGTTAACTTCGTTCTCGTAGGCGTCGCGAAAATAAACATAAGAGGCGCCGTTATCGGCACGGCTTGTTTTTATCTGATAACGGTCGGTATAAATCTCTTTTCGCTTATAAAAGAAACGGGCGTCAAGATGAATTTTAAATCGGTCTTTTTAAAGCCGCTTTTCTGTTCGCTCCTTTGCACATTAAGCGCTTTTGGCGCTTCGACGCTTTTTAAGCATATTCTCCCGTCGTTTAAATTCGGCGCGAGAATTTCCACTTCGACCGTATCCGCCGTAATCGCGATAATTTTCGCCGCGATTGTGTACGTTATATCGCTCCTTTTTACTAAAACTATAGTAAAAGAAGACGTAAAAATGCTTCCCAAGGGAGAAAAAATTTGTAAAGTACTTGAAAAACATAATTTTTTGGGTTAAAATGGTTATTGTGATAATGGCGTTTAAATTTGAAGCGCGGATTTTGTCTTAGTTTAATATGGCGGTAGAATTTAATTTTAAAGAAAAATACAATATCGACGATCTTTTAGAGATAATGCAGATCCTTCGCGCTCCGGGCGGGTGTCCGTGGGATCGCGAGCAGACTCACGAGTCCATCAAAAAGAACTTTATTGAGGAAACTTACGAAGTTATAGAGGCTATCAATAAAAACGATACCGAACTTCTCAAAGAAGAACTGGGCGACTGTCTTCTTCAGATTGTCTTTCACTCCGAAATGGAACGCGAAAGCGGTTCTTTCGATTTTGACGATGTTGCGGACGGCATTTGCAAAAAGCTTATAATAAGGCATCCCCACGTTTTCGGAGATGTGAAAGTTGACGGCTCGGACGAGGTTTTAACAAACTGGGACGCTATAAAGCGCGCTACAAAGCGTCAAAAGACGACTACCGACGCTATGTTGAGCGTTCCCAGGGAACTGCCCGCTTTGATGAGAGCCGAAAAGATAATACAAAAAGCCGAAAAAACAGATTATAAAACGCCCTCTATTGACGACCTATGCTTACGATTTAACGAATTTTCCGAGAATATCACAAAAGAGAGCGTCGGAGATCTGCTTTTTGCCGTAGTTTCAATGGCGAGAAAAAATAAAATCGACCCCGAGGACGCGTTAAGCTCTTCTACCGACAAATTTTTAAACGATTTTAAAGAGTACGAAAACCAATAAGACGACATGAATTTTAAAATTCTGTCTTAAATAACCTAAATATAGTCAGGCGACGACCAAATGCGCTATATGCGGTCTGACGTTTAAAAAGGAGAATACCAAATGAACAAATCAGAACTTGTAGCGGCTGTTGCGGAAAAGAGCGGCTTATCAAAAAAAGACGCAGGCGCGGCGGTAAACGCGGTGTTTGACGCTGTTTCAGAATCTTTAGCCAAGGGCGAGAGCGTAAGCCTTGTAGGTTTCGGCGTTTTTGAAGTGCGCCAGCGCGGCGAGAGACAGGGTAGAAATCCCTCTACAGGCGAAGTCATGACAGTTTTGGCAAAGAAAGTTCCCGCGTTTAAGGCAGGCAAGGCGTTAAAGGACGCGGTGGCTGAATAACAGTAAAAGTCCGGCTGCCGTTCTTTTGTTTTAAACTCGCGGCAGTCGTCTTTTGTTTTTTAATTATGCGCCTTGATAAATTTCTTAAAGTATCTCGTCTTGTGAAACGCAGAACGGTCGCTAACGAGCTTTGCGACGCTAAGCACATCGACGTAAACGGCAAGACGGTTAAAGCTTCTTATGAAGTTAAAGTCGGCGATGTTATTGAGATTCGCGTGGGTTCTAACGTTACGAAAGCCCGCGTCGTCGGTATCTCCGAATACGCCACAAAAGAAAACGCCTCCGAAATGTACGAGATAATAAATTAAATACTCTTACAAAAGTAACGATGGACGACGATTACAAAGAAAATGACGATAAAACAAACGTATCTTCCGAAGAAGCTGAAAACAATGACGAAGCGCCGGCGGAAGATAAGGGGTTTTTCGCCAAAAAAGTAAGTTCCAAAAAAATTTTTACCTTAAAGGAGCTCCTCATTAAGGCCGTCATACCGGCGTGTCTTGTTTCCGCTCTTTTAGGGGGAATTTTAGGCGGCGTTATTTCTGGCGCGGTCTATAAAAAATCCGCTGTTCCGACGGTTTACAATGAAGAGGGAGAGAAAAAAGAAGATAAGTCCGAGGTTTTTGGAAATAGTATTCAAAATACGATCTCCACTACCGTCGCGGAAACTGTTTTGTCTACCGATAAAGCGACGGAAACCCCCACAAAGAAACCTCCCGACAAAACTCCCGAAACTACGGTAAAATCGGGAACTTATACGTCGTCAACCGATAAGCCGTCGCAGAGCGTTGAGCTCAAACCTAAAGACATATACGAAAACAACGTCGACTCGGTAGTTAGTATCGAGGTCAGTACGGATTATTCCGTAAGTTACGGCACGGGCTTTATAATTAGCGAAGAAGGTTACATCGTCACAAATTACCACGTTGTATCGGGCGGCGGAAACATCTTAGTTACTCTTTACGACGACAGTCAGTATGAAGCCGAACTCGTGGGTCATGAAGAGTACAACGATTTAGCCGTACTTAAAATTAACCCTAAAACAAAAATACACAGTCTTGTTTACGGCGTTTCGTCCGATTTAAGCGTAGGCGACAGCGTCTACATTATAGGAAATCCTTTAGGCGATCTCACTTTTACGCTTACGTCGGGAGTCGTCAGCGCGTTAAACAGACTTGTCGATATAGGCAACGGCATTGAAATAAATATGTTTCAAACCGACGCCGCCGTAAACAGCGGCAATTCAGGCGGTCCCGTCTTTGACGAGCACGGTTACGTCGTCGGTATAGCGTCGGCTAAATATGCCGCGTCGTCCATAGAGGGACTGAGTTTTTGCATCCCCATAGACGACGTTAGAGGTATGATAGACGACATAATCAACAACGGTTTTGTTTCGGGCAAGCCCCTTATAGGCGTTACGGTCTATGACAGAGAAGTTGTAAATTACGGCTTTATCGAAACATCGAGAGGCATAAACGGCGCTAAGATAGAAGCGGTCGGCAGCGGTACGCCCGCCGAGAAAGCCGGTCTTAAGGTTGGCGACATAATAGTTAAAGCCAACGACAAGGAAATCACCTCGGTTTCCACGTTAAGAACAGTTTTGTCCGGCTGTCATAGCGGCGACATATTAAACCTTACCGTAAGAAGAGACCAAAGCGACGTAAACGTAAGCGTCGTATTGGGGGAGAACGTACCCGGCGGTCCCAGAACGGACGACCCCAACGCCTACGACTTATAACTTTAATCGAGGCGTTCGCTCCAAGAACTTACATTTCCCGCTTTACCCTGCGATTTGCCGAAGTTTTTTGCCGCCTGTCGCAAGCAGGGCGGAACGTAGTTTTAATATAAAATACGATAAAATTTTACAATTAAAATCAAAAATCAATAAAAAACACCTTGAAACACGATAAATAATAGTGTATAATCATTAAGGTTTTAATTTTTCGGCGGAAAGAGCCGAAGCGCTATTTTTTCTTTAAGAAGGATTTCTTTTAATGAATATAGATTTGCGAAAATCAAAAACAAAATTCGCGTTAATCGCGGTCGTAGTTGCGATTCTCATTGTCGTCGTCGGCATAGCGACCGGTAGGCTTTACTACAAAAATACCGTTTTGAACCGCGAATTAGTAGAAAAGCAACAGGAATTGAAAGCTTGGCAGGATGATAACGACGCTCTCGCCGCTCTTGTCGAAGAGGAAAACGAAACGGCTTTAATGGAGGAATACGCCCGTAAATCAGGCTACGTTTACCCTGACGAGCGAGTTTATATAGACGGGAATTGATTTTCCTAAACTTACCCTAACGGGAGGATTTTTAATGCAGGCAAATATAGGCGACATTGTTGACGGGAAGGTAACCGGTCTTACGAGTTTTGGCGCTTTTATAAAGCTTACCACAGGCGACGTGGGGATGGTTCATATTTCCGAAGTCGCGACGGCGTATGTCAACGATATAAAAGATTACCTCTCGGAGGGTCAGGAAGTAAAAGTCAAAGTCTTGGGCGTAAACGATACGGGGAAAATAAATCTTTCAATTAAACAGGCGAATCCCGAAGGGAGCGACACGCCTAAAATGAAAGACCGTGAAAGTGATAAAAGAGCGAAACAACCTCCCAGGATTTGGCAGAAGCCCCCTAAATACGATAAACAGCCCGAAACGTTCGAGGATATGATGGCGAGATTTAAACAAACGAGCGACGAGAAGCAAAGAAGCCTTAAAAAATCCGACTCCCGAAAGGGCGGTTCGGGGAGAAGCAAAAGGCGGTAACATAATATAAAAAATCCCGGTCGTCTGGCCGGAAATTTTTTATATTAAAAACGCTAAACTCTAAAATTTATTCATCGTATCGTAAATAAAATTGAGAAATCTCATGCCTCCGAACGATAAAAGAGACGCGGCTCTA
The DNA here is from genome assembly GCA_964443825.1 of uncultured Eubacteriales bacterium. Classification (GTDB taxonomy): domain Bacteria; phylum Bacillota; class Clostridia; order Oscillospirales; family Acutalibacteraceae; genus UBA1081. The sequence continues at coordinate 14,096 of CAYUEV010000015.1, read as the reverse complement.
ACGCGTTTTTCAGAGAGAGGATTCATAATAACGTATTTTCTGTATTTTTTTATGTTTTCGACGATATGTTCTTTTTCGCAAGAGTACATATCGGGGCAATTTCTAAGTTTCATATACACCCAGAAATTGTTCTCTATAAGTCTGTTGACAAGCGCTTTAAAATATTCTTTGTCGTCCTTACGCGTATCTATGGACATTATATGATCATAAAGCTTTACATAATCATAAAATTTATAGTAGTTTGATTTATAATTCGTGACGCTTGTGTCGTGCTGCACGTAGTAATAAAGTGCTTTGTTGGTGTGGGCTATTAAGTCGGCGTTTGAAAACGTGTGGTAAACCACATACGTATCCTCTCCCATAACATAGCCGGGAAAACGCAAATTTTCAAAAAGTTTTTTATTGTAAAGCTTGCTGCCGCTTGAGCCCGAGCAAGTCTTGCCGTAAAAGAAATCGGCGAGAGATTCTACCCCCGTCATAAGAACAGGCGGCTTATTTTCATCGTCGCTATACAGTTTTTTTACAGAACCGTCTATATTGATTCTAAAGTGACCGCAAGTGGAAATATCCGCTTTTGTGGATTTTATCGCGTCGTAAAGACTCTCTATATATTCATTTTCTACGTAGTCGTCGCCGTCTATAAATGTGACGAATTCGCCGCGCATAATATCGAGAGCCGCGTTTCTCGCCTTCGACACGCCCATATTTTTCTGGTGAATAACGACTACTCGTTCGTCGGAGCGGGCGAATTTATCGCAAAGATCGGACGAGCCGTCTAAAGAGCCGTCGTCGACAAGTATAACCTCAATATTACTGTACGACTGGGTAAGGACGCTTTTTACACATCTGTCGAGATATTTATAGTCGTTATAAACGGGTATAATTATTGTAATCAGCGGCTCCATAAGTTGTGTGTCTCCGAAAGGCTCTAAGATGATTGTGAAGTCGGAAACGCGTTTAGCGACAATCTTTGACCTGCCTTAAACGCGATATTTTTTACCGATTCCGGCGAATTTTTAGCATTTTTCTCTTTTTTAATTTTTTCAGAAGTCTGCTTTTTGATCTTTCTTAACTCGGCGGCGGAAACGATAACGTCTACAAATATCATCAAAAACAGCGCCTGAAAAACAAACGTCGCTATTAGCTGATTAAACTGCGGAACGTATTTTCCGAGAAACGACTCGGTAAAGTAAGCGATTTTTTCCGGGTGATAGTACCACAGAGTCGGGAGAGGAGTTAAAAGGAGCGTAAAACCTAATATATTTAACTTATCGATGTTTCTGAATTTATTGTTTCCGAAAAGGAAAACGACGAACGGGATAAGCAAAAACGACAGCGAGTATGAACTTGACGCGGACGGAATATTAAGCATTAGGTATGTGATAAGGAACACCTTCTGCCATTCTCTTTTGGCGAATAAAAGAGCTATAACGGCTAAAGCCTCGAAGAAGAGACACACGATTACGGCGGCTTTCGTGTCTCCCTCCGCCATAAAAACGACGTTTTGAACGCTTACGCTTGAAAGATTAAGGGAATTCTTTTTGGTAAAAGCGAACGTTAAGAGATTTGATATCATCTTGCCAAAAACGGAAGACGATTCCCCGGCGGCGAGAACGGCGGGAGAAATATCAAGAAGCCCCGATAAGGCGTAAACCACGCCGGCGGTCGTTTTAAAATCTTTAATGAAGAACACTATGGGGAATACCACTATAACTACGCCGTAAGCTATAGCCTTAAGAGCCTCTTTGTATTTCTTTTCAACTATAAGTATAAGACCAAACACGGCGGGATAAATTTTAATGGCCGCCGCCATAGCGAGCGAAATATAAGAGATATGCCTTACGACGGCGCTTTCGGAATTTCTAAAGAATATAAAGAACATCGAGCATACGACGCTCAATATGAGTATATTGCCGCGTTCAAGACAGTACATGACAGGGTAGCATACTATCGATAAAAACGCCAATATTGTGGCGTATGTTTTATATTTTTTGCCGTTCCTTTTGCGAGCGTATATTTCGATCATCCTCATCAAAAGCAAAATACTTACTAAGGCGAAAAGAATATACATCGTCATGCAAACGGGGTTGCTTAAGAGAGCTTTGCGTTCGTCAAAGCGGGACGATACAAGACGCGGAGGTATGAGTTTCGACAGAAATCTGAATATAAGCACGCATAAAGGAGGGTAAATATTGTTCCTCGCGGTATATACGTCGGGGGACCCGCCGTCGCGTATGGAATTGAAGAAATCCATATATAGGTCGGTATACGGACCGTTGTGAAAAAGCATCTGCTTCCAGGAATCGCCTTCGCTTGCCATCGCGAGAATAAGGCAGATAAACAAACTCGCCAAAAAGAAAACCACAAAAAAAGTAAATAAACTGTCAAGCGTAAGGGCTTTTTTTACTTTTTTTTGTTTTTTACGTTTTTGGTTCTTACGTTCCGCCGAAGACTCTTCAACCGAACTGGAGGGAGAAACCGGCTTTCCTTCCTCCAAAGTTAAAGGCGACGCGTCTGAGGTTTCGTTCATTACAATATCCTTTCAAGAGGGATAATTTAAAAAAATCAAGCGAAATTTGCGTTTAATTTGTAAAAATTGCTGTCGTTGACAGGAAGATTAAAGATATTTTCGCCCGATGCAAAACCGCGCGAAATACGCCTGCTAAAGTCTGTTTACGATTCCGGCGGGCGACGGATTAAATAAAACTTATTTACTTTGCGTTCGCGTTTCCCGTAACAAGTTTTAAAATAAAATTGATAACCAAAATCAAATCGGCGATAAATTCCACTAACATATATGGCTCTCCTCATTTTAACTTTCGTCTATTATACAATCAATTTCCGTTTGTGTCAAGTAATCGTATTACGATTTACGAAAATTTATTTTTTGCCGCTTGACAAAGGGCGCGCCCGGCGCTATAATTTAGTAGCCGCATGGGGTCGGGCGGGGTTATCCCGGTAAGCGGTTTTGCGCCCGTCGCAGCGAGTCTTATTTAGGAGAATTTTATGTACGCAATCATTGAAACAGGCGGCAAGCAGTTTAAAGTCGAGGAAGGCGACGTTATTTTCGCCGAAAAGCTTTTCGTCGAGGAGGGCGACGAAGTCGTTATCGATAAGGTGGTCGCCGTAAGTTCCGAAGGGGAGATTAAGATCGGTTCGCCTTACGTCAAAGGGGCTGAAGTTACCGCTAAAGTCGTTAAGAACGGCAAAGGCAAAAAGATTACCGTCCTAACTTATAAGCCCAAAAAGAACGAAAAACGCAAAATGGGTCACAGACAGCCGTACACAAAGCTTGAGATTACTAACATCACGGCTTAATGATAAAAGCGGTTTTTTACTTGGACGGCTCTTTAGTCCGAGGTTTTACGATAAGCGGTCACTCAGAAAAAGCCGCTAAAGGTTACGACGTCGTATGTTCCGCCGCGTCTTCGGCGGCGTTTATGGCGGCTAACACCGTGACTGAAACCTTAAACCGCGAAGCATCCGTTTTAAAAAGGGACGGCTTTATGAGTTTCAGTTTAAAGCATAACGATAAAGACGCCGAAAAAGTTTTATCGGGGCTTATGCTTCATTTGAAAGAGCTTTCAAATCAGTACCCCGACTCCATTAAAATCTACAAAAGAGGTTTTTAGCATGATTAAAATAGATATTCAACTTTTCGCCCATAAAAAAGGAATGGGTTCTACCCGTAACGGGCGCGATTCCGAATCCAAGAGATTGGGCGCTAAAAGGGCGGACGGTCAGACCGTGAACGCCGGCACGATTTTAGTGCGTCAGAGAGGCACTCATATTCATCCCGGGACCAACGTTGGCAGAGGCTCCGACGACACCCTCTACGCCCTTGTGAAAGGCGTCGTTAGATTCGAGCGCATGGGCAAAGATCGCAAAAAAGTCAGCGTATACGAAAATTAAATCTTGTTTTAAGTAAAACGAGTTATTTAATTTTTAACGATATTCTTTTTATAAATTTAAAGTCTTTAAAGTCACGCCCGTATTTTATGTACGGGTATGATTTTGCCAAATTAAACCTATGTAAACAGTAGGTTTTTTGTTTTGACCGGAGGCGAATAAATGAACAACATCTGGCGCTCTATAAGTCCCGAAAGAATCTCTCCAAACGACTTTATCGCGGTTATTGAAATTCCGAAAGGCTGTAAAAATAAATATGAACTCGATAAGGAAACGGGTCTTATAATCCTTGACCGCGTCCTTTACACCTCTACTCATTATCCCGCGAATTATGGTTTTATTCCAAGGACCTACGCCGACGATTTAGACCCTCTCGACGTACTTGTCCTTTGCTCCGAGTCTATAAATCCTTTAACGCTCGTGAGATGCTATCCTATCGGCGTTATCAATATGATTGACAACGGCCGCGCCGATGAAAAAATTGTCGCCGTGCCTTTCGGAGATCCCACATATAACGGTTACAGGAGCATTTTCGCGCTTCCAAAACACGTTTACGACGAGATGTCGCACTTTTTTACGGTCTATAAAACGCTTGAAAATAAAGAAACGGCCGTCGACGAGATTATGGATTACGACGCGGCGGCGAAAATTATTGAAGCTTCAATAGAGCGTTATAATGAGAAATTCGGCGGCGACGATAAGTCTGAAGATTGCTAACGAGGCTTTATCATGAAAAAATCAGGACTATATAAGGTAATTTTAGCGGCTATGTTCGCGGCTCTTACGGCGGGGCTTACAATGTTCCCCAAAATCCCGATACCGGGAGGAGGGTACGTCCACTTGGGCGACGCCATGATTTACCTGGCGTCGTCGTTCTTGCCTCTTCCTTACGCTATGGCGGCGGCGGGAATAGGCGGAGGTTTAGCCGATATTTTATCAGGTTTCGCGTCTTACGCGCCTTTTACGGTAGTGGTTAAAGTTCTTTTGACTATAGCTTTTACAAGTAAAAATAAAAACGTCATTTTAGGTTTTAAACGCAACTTCTTAGCGCCTTTGGCGGGGCTTATTATAACCCCCGGCATATACTTCTTAGCCGACGCGCTTTTAGCCAAGTCTTTCGCGGCGGCCGCCCCCGGAATCATATGGAACGTAGCGCAAGCGGCGGCAAGTCTCGCTCTTTATTACGTAATCGCCATAGCGTTTGACACGGCGGGGCTTAAAAAGAAACTTATGGCTAAATTCCACGTCTAAAAGGTGTTTTTATGGAAAATATCATTTACAATTACGGCGATAACGTATACCTTAACATCACTAACGTATGCCCTTGCGATTGTGATTTTTGCATAAGGCGCAATACGGACGGCGTAGGCGATAAAGGCAGTTTATGGCTCGACCACGAGCCTTCGTATAATGAAATCGTTAAGGCTATAGACGAGTTTAGTTGGAACGGCAAAAAAGAAGCCGTCTTTTGTGGATTTGGAGAGCCTACTTGCGCTCTTTCAAATCTCCTTAAAACCGCCGAGTACCTTAAAAAGACGAGAAATATAAACATTCGCCTTAATACGAACGGTCTTTCAGATATTATCAACAATATTGACGATTCGGCGAAAAGGATGAAAGGTCTAATCGACACGGTTTCAATAAGCTTAAACGCGAGCGACGCTAAAAAATACGCCGAAATCGTCCGCCCTCCTAAGGGAGAGGAAGCTTTTTACGCCATGTTAAAATTTACCAAGGAGTGTAAAAAGTATATTCCCTTCGTAAAAATGACCGTCGTGGACGTAATAGGAAAAGAAGAAACAGAGAAATGCAAAGAACTGTGTAAATTAAACGGCATAGATTTAAGAGTAAGAGAATATATAAAATAAAAGGGGCTTTCCGGCTCCTTTTTTATTGTCTCGTTTCCGTTATCGTCCCGCCGCCCACGACGTAATCGCCGTCATACAGCGCCGCCGCCTGCCCGGGAGTTACAGCTCTTACGGGCTCGTCAAAAATAATTTCTACGTTTTTGTCGTCAAAAGGACGCGCCAAGGCGGGCGTTTCCTTCGAGCGGTAGCGCGTCATGACGTTTACTTTTATTTCTCTTTCAGGCTTTGGGTATATCCAGTTAAAGCCGCCGACAATCATCTTAGATGTATAAAGCCCCGCTTCTTCCGTCACGGTTACGGTGTTGTCTTTTAAATTTTTACTTAAAACGTAAACCGAATTCGGAACTTGAAGACCAAGGCCCCTTCTTTGACCTATGGTATACCTTATAATACCTTTGTGAACGCCTAGGACGTTTCCCCGGACGTCTAAAAAAGCGCCTTCTTTATAAGTCTTGCCCGTATATTTTTCAATAAAAGACGCGTAATCGTTATCGGGAACGAAACATATATCCTGACTGTCGCGTTTTTCGGAGTTTATAAAGCCATATTCCCGCGCGACTTGTCTTACGCTCTCTTTATCGGGAAATTCCCCTAAGGGAAAACGCGTGCGCCGTAATTGTTCCTGCGTTAAAAAATAAAGTACGTAACTTTGGTCTTTTAGTTTGTTTAGGCTTTTTTTTAAAAAATACCTGTCTTTTTCTTTATTGTACTCAATTACGGCGTAATGACCCGTGACCACGGCGTCGCAAGAGAGAATCTCCGCTCTTTCGTACAATTTTCCAAACTTTAAAAATTTGTTGCAGTCTATACACGGATTAGGCGTAAAACCGTTTTCATACTCTTTTACAAATTTATCGATAACTTTTTTTGAAAATTCCTCTTTAAAATTAAACGTATAATGGCTCATGCCGAGAGAATACGAAACGGCTTTAGCGTCTTCCGCGTCTGATAAAGAACAACACGTTTTTTCTGTTTTGTCGTTTTCACCGTCGAACAGTTTCATTGTAACGCCGACGCACTGAAAACCGTTTTTTATCATAATAGCGGCGGCCACTGAGGAGTCCACGCCTCCGCTCATGGCGATTAAAGCTCTGTTATTCATAAGTAAACCAAATCATCCGCCGTATTCTATCATTTTATCGATACATTTTTTAGCTTTTATTCTCGTGTCCTCCGGGATATTTATCTCTTCCCCGCCCGAAAGTTTACAGCATTCCAAGAGGTCGGGAAGCGTCGTTATTCTCATATTATGGCAGACAAGATCCTTAGACAATACATAAAATTTTTTATCGGGACATTCGAACGATAGATGTTCCGCTATGCTGTTTTCGGTGCCTATAATGAACTCTTTTTCGGGGCTTTTTTCGGCGTACTCCATAATGCCGCTTGTAGAGCCTATATAATCGGCGATTTCCTGAATTTCGGGTATACATTCCGGGTGGACTAAAAGAAGCGCGTCGGGATGTAAGTTCTTGACTTTTTTCGCCTCTTCCAAGGTGATTTTAGCGTGAGTGGGGCAGCCTCCGCGGACGAGTTTGATATTTTTTTCGGGAATTTTATTCTTAACGTATGTCCCAAGGTTTATATCGGGAATAAAAATTATATCATTTTGGGGCATTTTCTTAATAATTTTTTCAGCGGACGACGACGTGACGCACACGTCGCAGACGGTTTTTAGTTCGGCTGTCGTGTTTATATAAGCCACGACGGCGTACCCTTCGTTAAGGGATTTCATTTGCTCGATAAGCTCTTTATCCATTTGTTCCGCCATGGGGCAGCCCGCGAGACCGTTTGCTAAAATGACTTTTTTGTTAGGCGAGAGAATTTTTACGGTTTCCGCCATAAAGCGAACGCCGCACATAATAACCGTGGAAGCGTCGGCGGTTCCGGCCATTTTGGCGAGAGCGTATGAATCCCCGGTGAAATCGGCGATTTCGGTGATTTCGCGCCTTTGATACGAGTGAGCCAAGATACATATGTCGTTCTTTTTTTTAAGCTTTAAAATTTCATTTTGCGTTTGGAGAATATCCATAAACTCACGAGCCTTTATTTTTCTTAAATTCTATCATTGATTATTTATTTTGTCAATCGCAACTTTTACAAAACACTTGACAAATTGTGAAAAAAAATATAAAATTGATTTATATATGCGGAATTGTATTTTTGTTTGAATTTGCTGTTGTTTAAGGCGTTAAAAAGCCTTATATCTCTTAAAACCGGGGAATTTTAAGGAGATTATAATGAAAAAGAAATTTAAAGCCGTATTCTGTCTTCTTTTAGCCATAGTTGTTTTTTGTTCTTTAGGGTTGCAGTCCTTCGCCTTTATTTTCGTTGAAACGCAATATTCATACGATTCTCAAAATCTTTCATGGCTTAAAGATTTAATCGTTAAAGAAGACATGACCACCGTAGGGGGGCTGAGCGAAAGAGTTAAGTATACGCCTAAGTCAGATTACCCCTACAGGGAAACGGCGGAGACGTTTAGCGAAGAGATTTCGTATTATTACGTCCTCTATACGCTTGACGAGGATATGGGCGAGGTGGCGTACCTTTATCTGCTTGATATCGCCGAGACTTTCGCGGGCGTTACCGCGTCCTCGGATTATTCCGACGAGTCCATTCGCTCTTACCTTGAAGGCGTCGGCATAGTTTATCCCGAGGGCGAAGCCGCCGAATCCTCCGAAACGAAAATCGTCGCGAGAGCGCTTTTCTCTATTATCACAAAAGACGACAGTTACGTCATAACTGAAGGCACGGGGCTATACCAGGCGTTCACGTCGTATCTTTCCACTCTTTTAGGCATAAACGGCGATGTTATACCTAAGTTCGATAACGACGGAGTTCTATCGGATCTTAAAGACTACGTTCTAGCCGCGTGCAAATACCTTCTTTACGCCGAGGGTTATAAAGTTGACGCTTCCACGAGCGACGAGGAAGTCTACAGGCTTTTGGCCATTATGATTATCCGCTCTCAGGGCATATCGATAGATTCCGGCTCGGCGACTTTCCCTGAAATCAAAACCAAGTACTTAGCCGCCATGATGGGCAAGATTTACGACGTCCAAATAAACCCGAACGATCTTGACGAAGCGGCTAAAAACGGCGAAACCGCCCTTTATATGTTAAAGTTAATAGGCAAAAAGAACGGCGTTACCGTCGGGGATTCTCTGTCATACGAGGACGCGTTTAAACTTGTTTGCGAGAAAACCGACTATTTTAACCTCGAGGACGGGGAGTTTTACGCCGATATTTTTGAGTACGATCTTTCGCTTAAATATAAGCGCGATAGAATTTGGATTTACCCCGAGACGCTCGGCGTAACTGACGAGGACAAAGGAACCGCCGTTTCGGTCACGGTAAACGGCAGCGCTATTAAAGACAACTACTACTCCGATATAAAGCTCGATTCCGCAAAAGCCCGCGAACAGCTTGTGATCACCGTTCAGTATACGGACGAGAACTTTAAGAAAACGTCTTCCTCATATAAACTCAATATCACTCAAGGTAAGGAAAAAGCTCCGGAAAGTTCGTTTACTTTGCCAAGCGCCTTGTCGGGCGTCGCCGGCGTCGTGGAGCAGCTTTTGGGAGAAGTGGGCTTGGACTCGTCTTTCGCCAATATCGTTAAAAATATACCTTTTGAACTGCCCGAGAGATTTTTAAATGTTTCCGAACTCCTTATACCCAACTTTAGCCCAGGCGGCGTAGGTTCGGGTGCTTTAGATAACTCCGTATATTCCCAGGGCGACGACTCTAACGTAGATTCCGGGCATATAGGCGGAGTCGGCGGTCTCGATTCCTTTAATAACAATGGGGATGATTCCGCTCTCAGTTTAAACTTCAGCACGGGCAACGTAAATCCCGGCGTGGTAACTCCTCCCCAGACTGTTCCCGTCGCCGACAATCCCGCGGACGAGCTTTTAGTCGATCCCCCTAAAACGACTATTCCCGCGTCCGGGAAGCGGCAGACTCTTACCGTTAGCGACAACTCAGATTGGTTTAAGGATTTTATGAACGATACGCCGACGGTTATAGTTCTCGCGGTTGTTCTTGTCGTCGCGTTCGCGGTGTGTTTCATACTTTTCTCTAAAATCATTAAAGAGAGCTCCCAGAACGGCGACAGAAGAGATTAAATCGTTAATTTCTAAAACTTAAACATATTATTAACGCCTCTAAAACGATAAAATTTTTGTGAACTTTGATATTTGCCTATCAGCCAAAATTGTCAGTATTAAACCGCCAAATAAACCTTGTGGAACTTAACGCCTATTAACTATCCGGGAGGTATAATAATTGCCAAACGAAAAAATTATGATCGTTGACGACGACGTCAATATATGCGAGTTGATTCGCCTATACCTTGAAAAAGAGAAGTATTCCACCGTAATCGTCAACAACGGTGTAGACGCCATTGAAATGTTTATGGAGGAAAAACCCAACTTAATGCTCCTTGACGTCATGCTTCCGGGGCTTGACGGCTGGCAGGTGTGCAGGAAAATCCGAAGCATATCGAATGTCCCGATAATAATGCTTTCCGCTAAAGGCGAAACGTTCGATAAAGTTTTAGGGCTGGAACTTGGAGCCGACGATTATATCGTAAAGCCTTTTGAGACTAAAGAGGTTTTGGCGAGAATTAAAGCCGTGCTTAGAAGAACGTCGTCTTCATCCTCAGAGCAGATTAAAGAAGTTCATTATGACAAACTTTCCATAAACCTTACTAATTACGAGCTTAAAGTCGACGGGAAGCAAATAGACACTCCCCCTAAAGAGCTTGAGCTTATTTTTCATCTCGCCAGCAATCCAAACAGAGTTTTCACAAGGGATCAGCTGCTTGACGAAGTATGGGGTTTTGATTATTACGGCGATTCGCGGACGGTCGACGTTCACGTTAAGCGTTTACGCGAAAAATTAGAAGGCGTGTCCGATAAATGGGAGCTTAAAACCGTCTGGTCGGTGGGTTACAAATTTGAAACAAAAGAATAGCGCGATATGAAGGAAAAAAGTAAGCACATGGGCAAAAGTCTTTTTACCCGGTATATGTTCTTTTTCCTTGTAGTAGAGGTAATTAGCCTTGCCATATTTGGTACGGTGCTATTTTATTTTGTTGCGAACGCCTGGGAGGACGAGCAAAAGCAAGTTCTCTTCAGTTACGCCGACTCGGTAGCCGAGAACTATAACGAGCTTTTAAATTCCCCTAATATGGACGATAAACAGTTTCGTTTAAGTGTTTGCCGCTCGATTTCAAGTATGTCGGAAGCCGCGAAAGCCGATATATTTATATCCGATAAAGATGGCGACATACTTTTTTGCCGCGAAACCTTATCGAACGACGAAGCGGGAAAAGTTTGCGAGTATCACTCTAAAATGAAAATTCCCGGCGAGGTCATAACGGGAGTTTTAGCCGACGGCGTTTTAGCGACAAAAAATTCTTTAGGCGGAGTTTTGGAAGACGAGAGTTTTGTGTCGGCAAGGAGCGTCGGAATAGGGCAAAATTCCCCGTCTTGCGTCGTTTTCGCCATTCAGCCCGTCGAATCGGGCATCAAACCTTATTATACGGGTTTTCTTCGCACATACGCGATGGCGGCTTTTGTTTTAATCGTAGTCGTGACGTTTATAGCCCACGTTCTCACCTACAATGTGACTCTTCCGCTAAAAGATATGTCTGAAGCTACGAAGCGCTACTCCGAAGGCGATTTTTCTTATAGAATAAAGCGCAGACAAACTCACATAGTAACTGAATTTGACGAGCTTTCGGCGGCGATAAACTCCATGGCGGACAGCCTTGAAAGTCTTGAGGAGAACCGCTCTGATTTCGTCGCCAATATTTCCCACGAACTTAAGACGCCCATAACGTCAATAGGCGGGTTTGTCGACGGCATACTTGACGGCACTATACCGCCGGAGCGTCGGGAGCATTACTTAAAAATCGTGTCGGACGAAGTTAAAAGACTCACTAAACTTATAACCTCAATGCTGAATATCTCTAAAATCGAGGCGGGAGAACTTCGCATATCTCCCCAGAGATTTAACGTCACCCGGCAAATATTAAAAATTTTTGACTCATTTGAGCAAAAAATAAGCGAAAAAGATATACATGTAAGAGGGCTTCACCATTTGCGCGATTGTTATATCGAGGCCGATCCCGATATGATAAATCAAGTCTTTTACAACCTAATAGACAACGCGGTGAAATTTACCGATAAACACGGTGAAATTTCCATTGATACCAATGAAGATAACGAATATCTCTGCGTTACCATCAGAAATACCGGCAAATCTATCGACGAAAACGACATAGATCATATTTTTGAAAGATTTTATAAAGGCGATAAATCAAGAGGTCTTGACACGAACAGCACGGGACTTGGGCTGTATATAGTAAAAAGCATCGTCGAAATGCACGGCGGCGAAATAACGGCAAATAGCCCCGAAAAAAATGTTACGGAATTCAAGGTTAAATTAAAATTGCGGCTTACAATCAAATAAGAACCTAAGATTTAGCGCTAAACTTATTTTAAATTTACCTTTGGGGGTAAGAAAAAATGGACGACGAACATTTCAATGGCGGCGACAATAAAGAAGAAGAAAATTACGAAAACGAAAACAAAGACTTTTCCGACGATTTAAATTCTTCCGACGGCGAAAGCGGCTATACCGACTATTCCTCTTCTCACGACGATGAGGAAGACGAAAAATATACTAAAGACGGCGACTTCGGAAATTACTATCGGGACGATAACCAAAATTCAGGCGGAAATTACAATTACGGCGGAAGCGGCTATAGCGGAAGCAACGGGGGCGGCGTAAACGGCGGAAATTACAATTACGGCGGCTCTAACTATTACGGAAACGGCTCGAACAGCAATTACGGCGGGAACGGCGATAATTACGGAAACTCCAACAATAATTACGGCGGCTCTAACAATAATAATTACGGTGGGAACAATAATTACCCTTACGGCGGAGGCAACGACGTTCAAAGCGGCGGGAACGCCCCTAAGGCCCCAAAAAAGAAAAAAAATTCTGGGTTAAGAGTATTTGTGGTAATTATTATCCTTATAGTCGCTCTCGTTATAGGTCTTATTTTAGGCTTCTTTTTAAACAATAAAGACGGCGGCGGAAAACCTAACGGCGCCGAGGAGGGAACTTCGGACGAATCTTCCCAAAACCTCGGAAACGTGGACGATATAGAGGCTCAGAACAGCTACAGCTCTTTAGGAGCGGGAGAGGCGGCTGAAGTCGCGGAGGTCGCTAAAGATTTTAACGTAGGAATACTTATTTATCAGAACAATAAGCTCTATACCGAAGGATCCGGCGTTATAGTTCAAGAGGATTCCGACCACAAATACACGTATATTGTCACTTGCGCTCATGTTGTAAATTATCAAAACGTAAGCGTGTCGGTTATGCTAAACGACGGCTCGGAATACCCCGCCGACGTAGTTGGGCTCGACACGAGAACCGATCTCGCGGTCGTCAGAATTGAGCAATCCGGTCTTAAATGCGCCGAAGTGGCCGACTCCGACGCGCTCATAGTAGGTCAGACGGTTTACGCCGTAGGCAACCCCGGCGGAAGCGAGTTTTTCGGCTCTGTTACTAACGGCATTATATCGGCTATCGACAGACCTATAAACTCCGAAACGGGTTATGAGATGGAATGTATCCAGCATACGGCGGCCATTAACCCCGGAAACTCAGGCGGCGCTCTTTTAAACGGCGAGGGTAAACTCGTGGGCGTCAACTCCATGAAAATCGCCTCGACAGATTACGAAGGCATGGGATTCGCCGTGCCGTCCTCTGTAGTCGTTAAAGTATTTAATTCCATCATAGAAAACGGCTACGTGGCGGGCAGAGCTAAATTAGGGATAACTTACAGCGCCCCGTCCGATTACAGTCAAACTTACGCCATGTACGTCCAGATGAAGGGTCTTCCTTCAGGCACAATAGTCGTCGCGGGAGTGTCTGAAGACAGCGATCTTGCCGATAAAGACGTTAAAGAGGGCGATATGATCACTAAGGTAAACGGTAAAGATATGACCGATACGGGTATGCTTTCCGATATTATAGAAGGTATGGAAGTGGGCGATACTTTAACGCTTACCATAGTAAGAGTCAACCCCAACGACTGGAGTCAGACCGAGAGAAACGTTACTACAAAATTAGTAGAGGATAAAGGAACTCCCGCTACCACCGAAGACCCGGGAAATGAAAACGACCCGTTCTCAGGCGATTCCGGCGACGATTTCCAGGATTGGTACGATTATTTTAAACAGTACGGATTCTAATTAAAAATTTCATAAAATTAAAGGCGCGCGGAGTTTT
>CAYUEV010000014.1:0-32320 GCA_964443825.1 uncultured Eubacteriales bacterium | reverse complement strand
AACGACTCCGACGGGTTTAAGATCCGCCGGAGTTTTAAGTTTAGGGCGAAACGGCAAATGGAGCCGCCCGCAGTCTCTCCGATTAAGAAACTAACTTTTTCTCCACGCGCCCGCCGCGCTTACCCGTACTTTCGGCGCTCTTTTGGACTTTAGCGTCTTTTTGCCGCTCTGTTTGTTTTCTGCGCCTTATATACCGTTCCCGTTCGTCAAACTGAAGATTCGTTTACGGCTTTTTTCGGATTCCGTCTTGTGAACCGGGCAAAAAAAAAGAAACCGCCCCGCGAATGCAGACGCGGAGCGATCCTTTGTGCAAAAAAAAAAGTGCGCCAAACCAAAAAATGGAAAGAAAGAAATCACGGGGTTTGACACTGTCATTATACCGCTTTTTACTTAAAAGTCAATAGAAAAATGAAAAAATTCAATTTATTATATTGCGGCAGTCGACTTCTAATGTCTAATACCTAATATCCGAGATAACTATTGACAAAGGGATTTTTATAATGTAGAATTATATGTACTTTTACATTTGATATGGAGTTTTTATTTTGAAGAAAGTCGCCGCGGGGGTTCTCGCAATTTTTTTGTTGTTATGGTTTGAAGTTCCGTCTTACGCCATGGCTTTGGACGGCGAAATAACCTCTCATATAGCCGAACTGTCGGAGGATATTATAAACGCGGTATCTGACGAAAACGCCGTATATACGGAGCCTTCCGGCGACGAACGGAATTTTAACGCGATTACTTTATCGGAGGAGGTTTCCGGAACGGAACAGGAACCGAGAACAGAGCCCGAATCCGAGACCGAAACCGAGTCTGAATCTGAGACCGAACCCGAATCCGAGACCGAAACAGAACCCGCCGCCACGCCGGAGCCTCTTGAAATACGCTACGGCGATATTGACCAAAACGGGAAAATCACGGCGTCCGACGCCAGGCTTGTTCTAAGATTTTCGGCTAAACTCTGCAAGTTGAGCCGCCGCCAGTGCGTTTTGGGCGACTGCAATCAAAACAAAACTCTCAACGCCGCGGACGCGAGGACCGTTTTAAGGCTAGCCGCGAATCTTATCCACAGTTCCGTTTACGTGGGGAACGACTCCGATACCGAAATGCTTACGGTTTTTTCGGCCGCCACTCCCTATAAGCCTACCGTAAAAGGCTTTTCAACGAATATAACCGATCCCGCGGTGTTCCCTAAAGTGAAAGAACTCGAAAAATATTTAGGCTCTTTAGGGAAAACCGCCACCATGTACTATACCGACGTAAACAAGCAATACTACTTAAAGTACAACAGCGACAAAGTTTACAGAACTCAATGCACGGTAAAAGCGCCTTATGTAAAAAGCGTCCTTGTTTATATGGAAAAAAACAATATTTCGCTCAACGAAAAGCTTTATCTTAAAGAGAGCGAAAAATGGGAAGGTCACGAACTCAGCGCCTACCCCGACGGGACGGCTTTTACCATAAGGCAGGTTATTTACTACACCATCCGCTACAGCGACAATACGGCTTATCAAATGCTTTTCGACCATTTCGGCAGCAAGATTTTTAACGAGAGCGCTAAAAAGGCGGGTTCGTCTTTAAGACTTGGGTCTTATATTTTCGGTCAGACTTCCGCGGAGGATATGTCTAAACTATACCTTGACATATACAATTACAAAGGCAAATACCGCGATATGTTCTATGACGATCTCGCCAACACGATTTACAGGTCGCAAATACCATCCGGCGTTCCGGCGGGCATAAAAGTGCTCAATAAAATAGGCACGGGCGACGAGGCTACGGTGGGCTACCACGACTGCGCGATAATTTTCACTCAGGTGCCGTGCGTCCTTATAATCTACACGTCTTTCAATAAAGACCGCGATTACGACGTCATACCGTTTAGGGAAATAGCGTGGGACGTCGTGGGGATAAACATGGCGCTCGAATACTGAAAATTTAAATTTTGCCCGCTTCCCTTAAAGATTTTTTATCTTTAATCTTAAAATAGATCGTTACGACCAAAAACACAAAGAGCGCACCCGTTAAAGCCCCTAAAGAGTCTATTATAACGTCCCCCGGCCGGCCGCTCCTGCCGGGCACGAACGTCTGGTGGATTTCGTCCGACACGGCGTAAACGGAGCTTAAAACCCACGCTAAAATCAGCGATTTCGGTCTTTTCACATAAAACGATAAAAAGCAGGAAGTCATCATAACGGCGAGTCCCGCGTACTCGCAAAAGTGCGCCGTTTTCCTAACCGCCGCGAAGACCGCCCGGGACGCTTTCGCCGTCTGCTCCTCGCTGAGATTAAAAAACGCAAAAATCTTATATAGAATCGAATTCGCCACGGGGTCGCTCTTAGCGTTGGATTCTTCCGCGTTGTCGGCCGACAGCGCAAAAATCACGACCATAACGGCGGCGGTCAGGATCGTAAACAATACCCTTAAAACGATAATTTTCTTTTTGCTCATCCTTTTTCGCACTCAAATCACCGCGCTAATTATACAAAACCCGCGAACTTATTTCAATAATAAGCTAAAAAATTTTGAAAATTTTCGAAAAAAATACTTGAAAACATCCGCTTTGTAAAGTATAATAATGTCCGGCGGTTGTCTTCTTAACCGCCGCCCGCCAATCGCCAAGGACGCGCTGAACGCGATCGGATTGACGCGGGCTTTGCGCGTCGAGGATTCCGTCCGCCGCAATGCTGATGTGGCTCAATGGCAGAGCAGCTCATTCGTAATGAGCAGGTTGTCAGTTCGATTCTGACCATCAGCTCCATCCCTAATTAGGCTTTCGCCTTTTTAGGGCTTTTTTGTCTTTTCTTATATTGCAATCGCGTTTGTTTTATGGTACAATAATGAGCGTCTCGTTAAGCGTTCAATGTTCCTTTCAGAAAAATATTTTAAATTTATCGCGAGGCTGAGACAAGCCTTAACGCTTTACAATCTTAAACGGTGATAAAATGCTCTGCCCAAAGTGTAAAAGAGAATATTCCGGGGATTCCTGCCCGTTTTGCGAAGGAGAGACGCCCGCCGAGACTTCTGAAATTTCTGAAAACAAACCTTTAAAAACCGAAACCGAAAACGATTTACCCGAAAACTCCTTTGACGACGAAAACGCTGAAACAAGCGGCGAGAACAGCGCCTCTGAAGAGTCTCACGACGGCGGCAAAACAAGCGAAGGAAGAAAAAAATTGACCATAATAATTATAGCGGCGGCGGTCGTAATATTGGCGATAGCCGTAGCGGTAGGCGTTACGGTATCTAAAAAGCATAAGACGGATAGCGCGGAGGAGACGGGCGATATTTCCGAAAATCAGGAAAAAGACACGAGCCCCGTAACGTTTAACGAGGACGTGACGTTTGCTTTAGACGGCGCTAATTCGGATTACGAAAAAGATATTTTAGAATATACTACCGCGTCGGACGAGATGGAAGCCATTAAAGAGACGATTACAGCTTTAGCGTCTTCCGGTCTGTCGCAGGATAAAACCGCGGGGAACGATAACGCGGACGGGAATCACCCGAATCTTACCGAAAGCCATATAGAAAAAACGACCGTCGTAACAGATACTCCCGCGAAACGATCCCCAAAAGCCGAAAAGGTCATAGAGGCTTTCTTTAAGGGCACATATTATTTCGACGGATATATGATCAGCGGAAACGAGAAATCGCCCCTTGAAATGGCGATGGACGGCTCCGATTACCAGGTTTTTACGGAGCTTGAGGGCAAAGACGTCAGCATGATGTGTCTTGACTCAAAACTTTACCTTCTCGATCCCGCTGAAAAAAAATACACCGAAATCAACGCGGCGTTAAAAAAAATCATGGGCGTCAGCGACGACGACTTTAAATTCCAGTTTAACGAGATTGAATTTGACCCCGGCAAACCGTATTCGGTTACGGAGGCCCGGTATAACGGTCAAAAGGGAGTTTGCTATACATATAAAGACGATAAATCGGAAGTAAAATTTGTTATAATAAACGACGAAATTAAAGAAGTGGTTACGTCCGGCGGCTCGGCCGACACGGCGCTGGCAGCGGACGAGTTTTCAGCGGATATACCTTCCGATATGCTCACTTTTAAAGGCTATTCCAAAACCAATATGATTTCATTTATGTCGGCGTTTATGTAAACGGAGGAAAAGAAGATGGACGAAAACAATAAAAACAACAAGAACAACAAAAACGACCCCGTCGATTCGCGAAAAAACGAAAACGGCGATTTTAATCTATTCTCCCCTCCTACTCCCAATTTGAGAAACGAGAAAAGCGAAAAAATCAACTTTGACGCGGACGCGGAGACTAAGATCGTACCCAAAACAAAAGAAAAAAAGAGCAAAGCGCCCGTCGTTATAATAATCGTCATAGCAGCGGCAATTATAGCGGGAGCCGTGATTTTCGTCCTCACCACAAGAGAGAACAAAACGCCCGAGGAAGAAATCACCACTAAAGACAGCGAGGAAATATTAGAAGACCTTCAGGATATGTTTAACGACACGGTAACGGAGGAGTATACCGACGAAAACGGCGACGTGATTCCATTCGAGGAGTACGCGGAGCAGGTAAAGCAGGACGCGCAGGAGGCCACAACGACCCTTAACGCGAACGTCGGCGCCGAGAGTCCCAATAAAATAGAAGCGCCCGCCCAGCAGGAGAACAACAATAAAGTCCCCGAGGGCACAAAAACCGAAAATCAAGAGGAACTCGATAAATCGGAAGATCAGATTAAAGCCTTTTTTGACCGCACCTGTTTTATGCAGGGAGCCATGTACGCCGACGGAGAAGGCTCTCCTCTGTCTTTGGCTTTCGACGGCAACAATATAGAGGCTCAAACCAATATCGACGGCATAGAAGTGTCCATTCTTCAAATAGACGGCGTGACCTACCTTAAAAGATCCGCCACCAAACAATACGTCGAGTTTACCGAGTCCGTTATGCAAATGATGGGAATAGACCCGTCCGATCTGGTTTTGGATTTCGGCGCCACAAGTTATGAGGACGTGCAGAATAAACTCTCGTCAACTTACGACGTTACGATAAACGGCGAAAAAGGCGTTTGCCGCGAGTACGCAAACGGCTTTATCTACAGATTTTACACAGTCGGCGGCGAGATTAAGGAAATCGACATTTGCAGGGAAGACGGAACCGTCGACACTCAGATTTCATTAAATTATTTCTCAGAGTCGATACCGTCCGATCAGCTCACTTTAAAAGGCTATGAGGAAGCGACTATCGGCACGATGTTCGCGGACATTATCGCCGAAGACGCGGATAACGGAAACGACGAACAAAACAACTCTCCCGACAATGGGAACGGCGGCGCGGTTTAATTTACCGACAAGGGGTGTTTAATATATGCTTACGGCTATTGTAGGAGTAAACTGGGGCGACGAGGGAAAGGGCAAAATGGTCGACCTCTTCTCTAAAGACAACGATATTGTAGTAAGATACCAAGGCGGAAACAACGCCGGTCATACCGTGATAAACGACAAAGGCAAATTTATACTCAATCTTCTCCCTTCCGGCGTTTTAAGGGACGGCACGGTCAACGTCATGGGTCCCGGAATGGTTATCGACATAGAGCATCTTCACAATGAAGTTAAAAATCTCCGTGAAAAGGGAGTCAGTATTTCGCCCGAAAACCTTAAAATAAGCGATAAGGCCGTAATTTGTATGCCTTACCATAAGTTATTGGACTGCCTTGAGGAAGACAGGCTGGGCGACGCGAAATTCGGTTCCACAAGGCGCGGCATCGCCCCCGTATACTCCGACAAATACATGAAAAAAGCCGTCAGAATGGGCGATCTTCTCTACCCATCGGAACTTAAAAACAAGCTGTCTTCCATAGTCGATTGGAAAAATCTCGCCGTAAGAGACGGCTATAAACAAGGGCCTTTAAACGCGGAAGATATGTACGACCGGCTTATGGAGTACGGAAGCGAGTTTACGCCTTACATCGCGGACGTCGGGGTTTACCTTAACAAAATGAACGACAGCGGCAAGAATATTATGTTCGAGGCTCAGTTAGGGGCTTTGCGCGATATTGATTTCGGCATTTACCCTTACACGTCGTCCTCTTCGGTAATCGCGGCTTACGCCCCCATAGGCGCGGGCGTCCCCAACTTAAAGCTAGACCGCGTTATAGGCGTTATGAAAGCGTTTTCAACCTGCGTCGGCGAAGGGCCTTTTACCTGCGAGATGTTTGGCGAGGAGGCCGATAAATTAAGAGAGTTGGGCGGCGAGTACGGAGCGGCGACCGGCAGACCCAGAAGAGTGGGCGGATTCGACGTCGTGGCGTCAAAATACGGCGTTTTGGTTCAAGGCGCCGATTCAATAGCTCTTACAAAACTCGACGTGCTGTCGTCTTACGATAAAATCCCTGTCTGCGAGTATTACGACATAGACGGCGAAATTACCGATAACTTCCCCGTAGGCGTTAAATTAGACCGCGCGAAACCGGTTTATAAGTATATGGACGGCTGGAAGACCGATATTTCGTCCTGCCGCAAAAAAGAAGAGCTTCCTGAAAACGCGATAAAATACGTAAAATACATTGAAGAAAAAGTAAATTGCCCGATAGATTACGTCGCGGTAGGCCCGGAGCGCGACGCCGTTATATTTATGCGTTGAGATTTATGTCGCTGTTTTTAGGTGAATTATGATTATAGGACAAAAAGACGTCGAACGGTTCTTCGATGAAAACGACGTTAAATTTATAAGGCTCGCCTTTAGCGACGCTTTTTCAGTGCAGAAAAATATTTCCATCATGCCCTCTGAAATAAGGCGCGCCATGGAAACGGGCATTCGCGTCGAATCGATAGCCGCTTTAGGCGCGGACGCGGGAAAGAGAACCGATCTTTATCTTTTCCCCGACCTTACCACCGCCGTTTTGCTCCCGTGGAGGCCGCAGTCCGGCAGAGTGGCGAGGTTTTTCTGCGATATAAAATACGCGGACGGCTCTCCTTACGAGCTTGACTGCCGCCATATACTGAGAAAAACCTTAAAAGAACTTCTCAGCGCCAACATCTCCTGCACGGTGGGAGCGGAGTGCGAGTTCTACCTTTTTAAAACGGACGAGGACGGCAAAAATACCTTCGTCCCTCTCGATAACGGGACTTATCTTGACGCGGAGCCTCGCGACAAAGGTCAAAACGTAAGGCGCGAAATTTGCCTTACTCTCGAAAATATGGGTGTGTCTCCCGAAAGCTCCCAGCATGAGGCGGGACCGGGTCAAAACGAGATCGATTTTCGCTATTCTGACCCTCTTACGTCCGGCGACGACGTTATCACTCTTAAATCGGTAGTGGAAACCATAGCGGCCGCGAACGGTCTTTGCGCGTCTTTTAACCCTAAGCCCCTTAAAAATTCCCCCGGAAACGGCTTTCATATAAATCTTATCCCTTACAGGATAAACGACCCGGAGGTCAATATCAGGGATTCTTTCGCGGCGGGAATATTAAAATACTGCGCCGAAATGACGGCGTTTTTAAATCCCGCGGAAGAGTCCTATATGCGGTTAGGTGAGTATAGCGCCCCGGGGTACGCGTCGTGGGCCAAAGAAAATTACGGTCAGACGATAAGACTTCCCGAAACCGCGGGCGGCAGAAAGGGAATGATTAAACTCCGTTCTCCCGACGCCTGCGCGAACCCCTATATCGCTTACGCCCTTCTTTTAAAAGCCGGTCTTTCGGGCGTTAAAAACAATCTGCCTCTCCCCAAAGAGTGCGATTTTGACGTATCGTCCAAGAGCGAGGAGGAGCTTTCAGGTCTTACTAAGCTCCCGGGCTCTTTTAGCGAGGCCATGGAAGCCGCTAAAAACAGCGAATTTATAAACGGCATACTCCCGTCTAAGCTTTTATATATTTACGAAAACAAAAATATTCACAACTGCCGAGAGCGTAACGATGATTGACAAATCGCCCCACAGCGTTCTTCTTGTATCGTCCGGCGAAAAAGGCGCGGAAGCTATCGCGGGACTTCTCAATACAAACGAATTTCGCCCCGTTCAAAAAGTGAAAAGCGCGGCTGAGGCGAGGCTTTGCCTTAATGAACGCGATTTTGATATAATCATAATAAACGCCCCTCTTAAAGACGAGTTTGGAATATCGCTTTCGTCGGAGCTTGCCGAGTCCACGTTTTCAGGCGTCCTGCTACTTGTAAAAAACGACTCTTATGAGTTTTCGGCGTCTAAAACGGAGGATTTAGGAGTTCTTACTATTTCGCGTCCAATAGAAAAATCGCAGTTTCTCCACGCTTTAAAGCTCCTGTCGGCGGAGCGCGACAGATTTTTAACCCTGGAAAACGAAAACAAAAAGCTAAAACAAAAACTGGACGAAGTGAAATTAGTAAACAGAGCCAAAAGAGCGCTTATGGAGTGCTTAAATATGACCGAGGCGGGGGCGCACAGATACATCGAAAAGCAGGCGATGGATTTGCGAATTACAAAATACGAGGTCGCGAAATCCATAATAAAGACTTATACCGATTCTTATTAAAAATTTAACTAAAGCAAAAACGCCGGAAAACTGATTCCGGCGTATATTTTTGCGTTTTTATTTAATCGCCCGTTTCGGACTCGGGGATTTTAAGACTGTCGCAGGAAAGCCAAATATCTCCCTCGTCCGTATAAGTCGCTTCTATAATATCGCCGTTTTTAATGAACACGGCTTCAGGGCGCTCGTCGGCGGAAACTTTTATGTATTTGTTTAAGGAGTCGATTTTAATGTAGTAACAGGTAGATCCGCCCTCAATCTGGCTCATTATGTCGGTTACGGCGCCTTTCACGCTCTTGGAGGCGTTTTCTTCTGGCGTTACCGCGGTGGACGAGTCGCCCGACGTATCGAGTTCCGGCACTACCGAGGTGTCTACGTCGATAGTCACGTTCTTGTTTTCTTTTAACACTTTAGCGTAATTTTCGATACATTTGATGAGGTTCGGGTTGCCGTCCGCGTTGTCGGTCGCCACGATGTTGTAGTTCCCCACGTTTACCATGGCGTAGCCTTTAACGACGTTGCTCGCGTCTTTCATCGCCATGAAGTAAGTGGCCTCTCCGTCGAGGTTTATAAGGAGCGGGAAGGTGGCTATCCAGCCTTTATCGGACAAGGCGCCTTGAGCGGAACTTTGAGCCGCGATCTCCGTAGCGCCGGTGGTGTTGTAGAACAGCGCCTCTTTTGTACGCTGATTTATAAGGATAAATCCTAAAATAGACTCGTCCGTCGTAACGCTCGTAACGCCCGTGTAAATGTAAACGTCGTCGTCCATGGCGATGTAGCTTGAACCGACGGTCGCTTTTTTAACGCCGGACTGACCGAAAAGAGAGTTCCAGAAACCGCCCGAGTACGTGCCGTAGTAGTTGTACTGCTGTACTAAAAGGTTCGCGTTGTAAACCTGGTCTATCCACATAAGGTCTTTAACCATGGGTTCGGCGTTGTTCTCCGAAGACGGTTTGCCGCTTCTTACTTCCTCAATGGAAAAATACTGAGAGTCGCCGCTCACCGCGTCCACGAGGATTATGCCCTTAACGTCGTCGCCGCCTATTAAGCCGACTTTCTTCTCAAGTACTTCGCAAATCCAATAAGGCGTGCCGCTGTCGTCAATTTCAAAGGAAATGCTGCCTAAAATCGCCGTGGGTTTTCTGAAACGGACGATCCTTTTAAGGTTCTTCTGGAAATGCTCCGTGGGGGAATATCTCATATAGCCCTCGGTATCGCCGTCTTTGCCTAAAAGCTTAAACTCGGTCGCCTGAGTGTTCATATTGACTATGACATACCCCGGAAAACCCTCGGAGGTGTTGTTGATCCATTTAAACACGTTCCCGTATCTGAGAGGATACACTCTGCAAGGAGCGCCGTTATAGTTAATCTGGGTGGAATACTCCGACGCCAACTCGAACTGCGACTCAAGACCAATGGTGGCTAAATCGCCCAAGACTTTATCGGCGAGCTTTTCGGCGGCCAAACTGTCTATCATGGAGACGTTCTTAAAGTCTTCGGTGCTGTCTATCTTGGTAACGCTCGAGTCAAGAGTCGCGTCGCTTATGGTTAAAATCTTACTGTATGAGTTAGCCCTGAAAACCACGCTTGAGGAGAGATAACCCACGAAAAAAACGAGACCCGCGACGACGGCTAAAATTATGGGCGCTATGGCGATTTTTCTCACGTAGGGGATATATTCGGGCCTGACAACGGCCTTGGAAAGCACAAAGTTGCAGGCGATGAAAACTCCCGCGATAATCACCCAGAACAAATAGAACTCGCCCATTCTAAAGTTCATGGGAGGAAGCATAAAGTAGTAAACAATGAATCCTATAACGCCCGTTAAAACGACGCTTAAAAGAATCTTAAGAACCGCTTTGTCAGGGGGTATAAGAGTTTCTTTCGTAGCTTTAGAACCCTTGCTTTTGCCTTTGTCGGAAAAATCGACTTGAATAGGTTCGCTCATTTTCTCAACTCCGTAATCGCGCTATATTTTAGACAATTATATAATATCGCGGCTGAAAATGCAAGTTTTTTTTAAATTGATTGACAATAAGCCTTATTTAATATATACTTTTTTTCGAGGATGTGATTTTATGGAATTTAACGTAAGAAAAGCCCGCGAGGACGACGCTTTCAGGATTCACGAACTTTTAAAAACCATAGCTTCCCTTCACCATAACGGAAGGCCGGATCTGTACTCCGATAAGGAAAAATACGCGGTTTCCGACATAAAAGAAAAACTTAAACATCCCGACGAGATTATATTGGTAGCCGCCGATAAAAACGATTTTGTATTAGGCTACGCGATATCGAAAATAATCGACGTGCCTGACGAGGGCGTAAACGTCGGTCACAGAAAAATGTACATAGACGACGTGTGCGTCGACGAGAACTACAGAAAAAACGGAATAGGGAGGGCGCTTTTGGAATCTTCCAGGCGGGAAGCCGCGGACAGAGGCTGCCATGTAGTCGAACTTAACGTCTTCTTTTTTAATGAAACCGCCGTAAAGTTTTATGAAAGCTGCGGCATGAAAAGACAGAGAATGTATATGGAGTATGTTCTCGACTGATTTAAGGAGCTTTTATGAGCAAACAAAAATTGAAAGACATATTATTTATCATATTCGATAAATTTTTCCCAAAGGTCTTTTCGTCGTGGTTCTTTTCGTCGGGCGTTCTGCTTCTTTTAAATAAAGACGAGCTTACGCTCGAAAACGTCCAAAAAACGAGCCCCGCTTTGTTTATACTGGCGGCGGTTGTTTTTTATACCGTGAGCACGGCTCTCGACTGCTTTATAAAAGGCTCGCCTTACGTTATTCTGGGGATTAGTTTTCTGTTCTTTTCGTGCGTTTTGGCCGGAAGGGAAAATAACGTCTACACTTATCTGGCTTTAGCGCTCTTTACTTTCGTTATAATAAAGTATATAAACGACAAAAAGAGCGAAATAGATATAAGCCTTCCGAAAAAAGCTTATGTCGTCCTTATAGCCGCTCTTGTTCTGGGCTTTTTTTCAATCGCCCTTATTACTTCTCTTTACAGATATCTATGCTACGGCGCCCCTAATTTCGATTTCGGGATATTCGCCAATATGTATTACAATATGAGACAGACGTTAAAACCCGTTACGACTTGCGAGAGAGACAAGCTGATGTCCCACTTCTCGGTTCACATCTCTCCCGCTTTATACGTCTTCCTCCCGATTTATTTCGTGTTTCCCTCGCCCGTTACCGTAGTAGTATGTCAAATAGTCGCCGTATATTCGGGAATTATTCCCTTTATGCTAATGGCGAAACGGAAGAAAATAAGCTATAACAATCTTTTGTTTTTATCGGTAATTTACTCCTGCTCCCCCGTCTTAATAAGCGGGACGCTTTTTGACTTTCATGAAAACTGCCTTTTAGTCCCGTTTCTCATGTGGATGTTTTATTTCTACGAAAAGAAAAAGACAATCCCCATGTTCATTTTCGCGCTTTTAACGCTCCTTGTCAAAGAAGACGCTTTTGTTTACGTCGCCGTTTTCGCGCTCTTTTTAATATTCACGAACCGCAAAAACCTCCTTAAAGGCCTGGGTCTCGCCGTAATGTCGGTAGGCTACTTTGTTTTAGCCGTGTTCCTTCTTAAAAAATTCGGAACGGGCATAATGTCTTACCGTTTCGACTCCATGATACCCAAAGGAGAAGGTCTTTTAAGCATAATAAAAACTGTTCTTTTAGGTCTCGGGTACTCTATTAAACAGCTCTTTACGACGTCGGACAATTCCCCCGACAAACTCTTTTACTTTGTAAAGCTGTTTTTCCCGCTCGCGTTTTTGCCCTTTATGACTAAAAAGTACTCAAAACTCCTTCTCACTCTTCCGATTTTACTAAATCTGTTTACTAATTACGCTTATCAATACGATATTTCGTTCCAGTACTCTTTCGGCATAATCACAATGCTCTTGTACCTGTCGCTTATAAATCTTACCGAAAAACCCGCGAAAAAACGCGTTTTCCGCTCCTCTCTCGCCGCTTCCCTGTCGGTTATACTGTTCTTTATGCTTATATTCCCAAGATTCGTAGGCTTTAATAAAGACTACCGCGACAATAAAGAGACTTACAATAAAATGGACGCGGTTCTAGAAGCCGTCCCGTCAGATAAGTCGGTCGCGGCCACGGCGTTCTTATTGCCGAAATTGAGCGAAAGAGACGTAATATACGAAACGTTCTACCACAAGGTCTGCGACGTGGATTACGCGATTTTCGACATAAGACCGGGATACAAGGAAGAATCGTTGGAACAGGCCAAAATGTACGCCGAGGCGGGCTACTCCTTAGCCTACTATGAAGAAGGCGCCGTAATGATTTACGAGTCCCCCGAAGAAGCGAAACAAAATTAAACCCCCGAGAGGGGGGGGGCTATAAAAATCATGTATTTGCGTTAAAAGAAATCAAAAATGCAGTGAGACCCGTAGCAAAAAAGAACGACATAAAAGAATTTTACCTTTTCGGCTTATACACGAGAGACTGGACGAAAAAACGACGACTTTGACTTTTTCTTGTACACGACGGAAAACTTTAAGTTTACGATGATTTCGCCCTCTCAGAAGAGTTGCGGGAAATCTTAAATAAAAACGTCGACGCATTCGAAATACACGAACTTGAAACCAGCAGCGAGTTTCATAACTCAATAATGAAACAACTCCTCTGCGTCGTGTGAATTTTCTTTTATAAAGTGTTGGATAATAGATGTTAGATACAACATCCAGCATATAAAACCTAACATCTGGCATCTAAAAAAAGCAGTCCCCTCCAACGGAACTGCTTTTTGTTCAGACGACGCGGACGTGATTTTTTCGCATGAATCTTTCGTCGGAGGTCAGGATTATCGCGATCCCCTTTATAAAGCTTATGGCGAAGGGGATATAGAAAATAAACTGGTTAACCACGAAACCCAGGAGGACGCATACGACAGTAATAAGTATCATTATAAAGCCTCTTACGACGTTTCGCAAATAAAAATGATGCGCGCCTAAAAATCCCAAAACGAACGACAGAACGGCAGCCATGTATTTGCTTCTTACGGGATGATTGCTCCTGATGCTCGTCGATATAAGCTCAGAGCCGTAAGCCGTGGCGGGAATAACTTTTTTTGACATATTTATCACCTTTGTTTACTATTCTTTAGCGGAGTAATTGGGCGCTTCTTTTGTAATGAAGACGTCGTGCGGGTGGCTTTCAATCAGCCCCGCGCCGGTTATTTTAATGAATTTGGCGGTGTTCTGAAGGGTTTTGACGTCGGGAGAGCCGCAGTAGCCCATGCCGGCTCTTACCCCTCCCATAAGCTGGAAAATCGTGTCAGAAAGAGAACCTTTGTAGGGAACCCTTCCCTCTACGCCCTCGGGGACGAGTTTTTTGTTGTTCTCCTGGAAATACCTGTCGCCGCTGCCTTTATTCATGGCCGCTATAGAGCCCATGCCCCTGTATGTTTTAAACTGTCTGCCCTGGTAAATCTCCGTGTCGCCGGGGGCTTCGTCGCATCCCGCCACCAAAGAGCCCAGCATCACGCAGTCGGCGCCCGCCGCGAGGGCTTTTACTATTTCGCCGGAGTATTTGATTCCGCCGTCGGCAATTACGGGTATGTCGTGTTTGGCGGCCTCTATGGACGAGTCGAAAACCGCGGTAATCTGAGGAACGCCTATTCCCGAGACCACTCTCGTTGTGCAGATGGAGCCGGGGCCTATGCCCACTTTAACGGCGTCCGCGCCCGCGTCGATCAAAGCTTTGGCGCCTTCCGCGGTCGCCACGTTTCCCGCTATTAAATCAACGTCGGGGAATTTCTTTTTGACTTTTTTTACGGTATCGAGTATTCCTTTGGAATGACCGTGAGCGGAATCGAGAACGAGAACGTCCACGTTGGCCTCGACTAAAGCCGCCGCTCTTTCCAGAACGTCGCCGGTAACGCCTATGGCCGCCGCGCAAAGAAGTCTTCCGAAAGAGTCGCGAGCGGAATCGGGGTATCGGACGGCTTTTTCTATATCTTTAATTGTGATAAGACCTTTTAAATAGCCGTTCTCGTCGATAAGCGGGAGCTTTTCGATCTTATGCTTCATAAGAATCGTTTTGGCTTCCGAGAGAGTGGTCCCGATGTGAGAAGTGACTAGCCGGTCTTTCGTCATGACGTCTTTGATTTTAACGTTAAAGTCAGTCATAAAACGAAGATCGCGGTTGGTGAGGATGCCGACCAGCTTCCCGTCGTCGTCGCAAACGGGCACGCCCGAAATATGAAAATTGCGCATCAAATCGTTGGCTTCATAGACGTAATTTTCGGGGTGAAGATAAAACGGGTCGTTTATAACGCCGTTTTCGCTTCTCTTTACTTTGTCTATTTCCTCTTTTTGGCGCTCTATCGACATATTCTTGTGAATAACGCCGACGCCGCCCTCGCGGGCCGCCGCGATAGCCATCCTCGACTCGGTGACGGTGTCCATCGCCGCCGTCATAAACGGGGCGTTGAGCTTTATTTTTTTAGTGAGCCTTGTGTGAATATCGACGTCTTTTGGCAAAACGTCGCTTTCGGCGGGGATTAAAAGCACGTCGTCGAAAGTCAGACCTTCTTTTTGAAATTTTTGGGACGGATTTGAAAGAACTCTGTTGTCGAACATTTAACCACCAATCATTTAAATTAACAGACGCTGAACTGACGCCGCGCAATTTTGCGTTTATGTAATGGAATCGTTAAGAAACTTTTACAAAAATAAAAAAACCTTTGTAATTTCTATTGACAAATTGAAAAAAATGGCATATAATAACAAAATGCGTTATGTTGGAAAGTATACATTTAAGCGCCGCGAGGGCAAAAACAATACCTTAAAAGATGATAAAAATTATCTTTTGAGATGGTACTTTTTGTAGCAAAATATAACATTTGCGCTTATTTGTTCATTTTCTTTTAGCTTATTATAGCACACAAATCACAAAAATCAACTGTATTTTAAATATTTTCTCTAAATTTTATGCGGAAGGCTTTTTTTAAAGTTTCTTCGCTCGGCAATCTCAGGGGCTAAGACTGAATCATTAAGAAACGGAGTGATTGATTGATGGTCAATGTGAAACCTGTCAAGCAGGGAAACACGACGAGAATGAGTTTTGCGAAGATCAAAGAGGTCATGGAAATGCCCAACCTCATTGAAGTGCAAAAGAATTCCTATCAGTGGTTCCTTGACAAAGGTTTAAGGGAGGTGTTCAGGGATATAGACGAAATTACCGACTATTCAGGTAATTTATCGCTGACGTTTGTCGACTACCATATGGACGAAACGCCCAAATACAGCGTTAAGGAGTGCAAAGAGCGCGACGCGACATACGACGTGCCTTTGAGAGTCAAGGCGAGGTTAGTCAATAAGGCGACGGGCGAAATCAAAGAAAACGACGTCTATATGGGCAATTTCCCCAAAATGACCGAAAGCGGCACTTTCGTCATAAACGGCGCGGAACGCGTTATCATATCGCAGTTGGTGCGCTCCCCCGGCGTTTATTACGACATGACGAGAGACAAGACGGGCAAAAAGATGTTCGCGACCACCGTAATCCCCAACAGAGGCGCGTGGCTCGAATACGAAACGGATCAAAACGACGTTTTTTACGTCAGAATAGACAAGACCAGAAAAATTTGCATCACTACGTTTGTCAGGGCCTTAGGCAGTTTCCTTGATGATGACATTTTAGACTCCAACACGGAAATAGAAGACTTTTTCGGCTACGACCGAAGAATAAGAGCTACATTAGAAAAAGACAACACCAAAAACACGGCTGAAGCGCTCCTTGAAGTTTATAAAAAGCTCCGTCCCGGCGAGCCTCCCACGCTCGACACGGCGAAAGCGTATCTTTCGGGACTTTTCTTCGACGAGCACAGATACGATATATCGAGAGTCGGAAGATACAAATACAACAAAAAACTGGGAATATCCGACAGACTTAAATTTAAAGTCCTCTCCCGCCCGATCGCCGACCCGCTGACGGGCGAGATTTTAGCCGACGAAGGCGAGAAGATCACGAAGGCGAAAGCCCTGGAGATAGAGCAGGCCGGCGTCGACACGGCTTTTGTCGAAGTAGAGGGCAAAGAAATAAAAATAATATCGAACGGCATGGTCGACATTCGCCCGTATATTTCGGAGGAGATTACGGATCAGGATCTCGACGATTTAGGCATAAACGAAAAAGTAAGCTTTAAGGTTCTGACGTCCATTTTATCGGAATGCGGCGACGATATCGAGGCTCTGAGGAGCGCCCTTTCTGAAAACTGCGACAGACTGATACCAAAGCATATTACAATAGAAGATATTTTGGCGTCCATAAATTACCTCGACTGTTTAGCGGACGACGTGGGGTCTTTAGACGACATAGACCACTTGGGCAACAGGAGAATACGTTCCGTAGGCGAGCTTCTCCAGAATCAAATGAGAATAGGCTTCACGAGAATGGAGCGGGTAGTTAAGGAGAGAATGTCCCTTCAGTCACAGGACGGCGACAAACTAACGCCTCAGGCGCTTATTAACATCCGCCCGGTGGTGGCGGCGGTTAAGGAGTTTTTCGGTTCCTCGCCTCTTTCCCAGTTTATGGATCAGCACAATCCCTTAGCGGAGCTTACCCATAAAAGAAGGCTCTCGGCTTTGGGTCCGGGCGGTCTTTCAAGAGACAGAGCGGGATTCGAGGTGCGCGACGTGCATTACTCCCACTACGGGCGCATGTGTCCCATAGAAACTCCCGAAGGGCCCAACATAGGGCTTATATCTTCCCTGGCGACTTTCGCGAGAATCAATAAATACGGCTTTATCGAAGCGCCGTTCAGACGAGTGGACAAAGAAACAGGCAGAGCGCTTGAAGAGGTCGAGTACATGACGGCGGACGTTGAGGACGAGTTCATGGTGGCTCAGGCCAACGAGCCTTTAGACGACGAAGGTCACTTTATCAACGAGAGAGTAACCGTTCGTTACCGCGACGAGTTCAGAGAAATTCCCGCCTCTGAAGCCGATTACATGGACGTATCGCCCAAAATGGTCGTTTCGGTCGCCACGGCTATGATACCTTTCCTTGAAAACGACGACGCGAACCGCGCTCTTATGGGATCAAACATGCAAAAGCAGGCCGTGCCTCTTCTTAAAACCGAAGCTCCCATAGTCGGCACGGGCATGGAATATAAGGCGGCGGTCGACTCGGGAGTCGCGGTCATAGCCAAAAGAGCGGGCAATGTAGTAAAGGTCAGCGCCGATATAATCATAATAAAAACAGGCGAGGACGACTTTGACGAGTACAGGCTGATTAAATTCATGCGCTCCAACCAGGGTACCTGCATAAACCAGAAGCCCGTCGTAAAGTTAGGTCAGGTCGTTGAAAAAGGCGAAGTGATAGCCGACGGTCCCGCGACGGACGGCGGCGAAATCTCCCTGGGCAGGAACGCTTTAATCGGCTTTATGACATGGGAGGGCTATAATTACGAAGACGCGGTTCTCCTTAACGAAAAACTTGTGCGCGACGACGTTTACACGTCGATACACATTGAAGAATACGAAATAGAAGCGCGAGACACCAAATTAGGCGCGGAGGACATTACGAGAGACATACCCAACGTAGGCGAGGACGCGTTAAAGGATCTTGACGAAACCGGCGTTATCAGAGTGGGCGCGGAAGTCCACTCCGGCGACATATTGGTGGGGAAAGTCACTCCCAAAGGCGAAACGGAGCTTACGAGCGAAGAAAGGCTTTTAAGAGCGATTTTCGGCGAGAAAGCGAGAGAAGTAAGAGACACGTCCCTTAAAGTCCCGCACGGCGAGTACGGCGTCGTGGTCGACGTCGAAGTCTTTACGCGGGAGAACAGCGACGAGTTAAGCCCCGGCGTTAATAAAGTCGTAAGATGCTATATAGCTCAAAAGAGAAAAATAAGCGTCGGCGATAAAATGGCGGGTCGTCACGGCAATAAAGGCGTCGTTTCAAGAATACTTCCCCAGGAGGATATGCCGTTCCTCCCCGACGGCACGCCGCTCGACATAGTGCTGAACCCGTTGGGCGTTCCTTCGCGAATGAATATAGGGCAGGTGCTCGAGGTAACTTTAGGTTTAGCCTGTAAAAAACTCGGATGGAAGATAATGACGCCCGTATTCGACGGCGCTCACGAGGCGGATATAGTGGAATGCCTCAGAATGGCGGGTCTCAGCGAAGACGGCAAGACCGTTCTTTACGACGGCCGCACGGGAGAGGCTTTCGACAACAGAGTCACCGTGGGGATCATGTATTTCCTCAAACTCCATCACCTTGTGGACGATAAAATTCACGCCCGTTCGACAGGTCCTTACTCCATGGTAACGCAGCAGCCTTTAGGCGGCAAGGCGCAGTTCGGCGGCCAGCGTTTCGGCGAAATGGAAGTCTGGGCGCTAGAGGCTTACGGCGCGGCGTATACTCTTCAGGAGATACTCACGATAAAATCAGACGACGTGGTGGGAAGAGTAAAGACATACGAATCCATAGTTAAAGGGCAAAACGTGCCTAAAGCGGGCATACCGGAGTCCTTTAAAGTGCTTATTAAAGAACTTCAGTCGCTTTGCTTAGACGTTAAAGTCCTTGACGAAAACGGCGAAGAGATAGACTTAAAGCAGGATTACGACGACGAGGGCGACGATTACGCTCCCAATAACGAAACGGGCCCGGTCGTAAACGACGCGGAAAGCGCCGTCGGGTTTAACGTCCAGGAGGCTCCCGAAACAAGCGGACTTAGCCTTTTCAGCGACGAC
Organism: uncultured Eubacteriales bacterium; assembly: GCA_964443825.1. Classification (GTDB taxonomy): domain Bacteria; phylum Bacillota; class Clostridia; order Oscillospirales; family Acutalibacteraceae; genus UBA1081. The sequence continues at coordinate 13,096 of CAYUEV010000014.1, read as the reverse complement.
GACGACGATTATTTTACAGACGACGACGAAAGCGACGACGACGAAAACGACGATGACGACAACGATGACGACGACGAAGATTTCGGAGCTCCGATACTCGATTTCGACGAAGACGACGAGGACGAAGACACGACCGCGGAAGATATAGCCGAAGGTATAAACCGCTACCTTGAGGAAGAAGACGAGGGCGAAGACGACGATATGGAATAGACCGGTTCCGTATCCTTAAGCGCGCCGATTAAAACTTAAGTTTTTTGTCATCGGTAAATTGAACATCTAAAATCTAAAAGAGGGAGCGTCTTAATTCGTATGATTAACGAAAGCAATTACAATGAACTGAAGTTCGATTCCATAAAAATAGGTCTCGCCTCGCCCGAAACCATAAGAAGCTGGTCTTACGGCGAGGTTAAGAAGCCCGAAACGATAAATTACAGAACGTTAAAACCCGAAAGGGACGGTCTTTACTGCGAGAGGATTTTCGGGCCTCAGAAAGACTGGGAGTGCCATTGCGGAAGATACAAGAGAATACGTTATAAAGGCAAGGTATGCGAGCGCTGCGGCGTTAAGGTCACGAGATCCAAAGTAAGACGCGAGAGAATGGGTCATATAGAACTTGCCTGTCCCGTGTCGCACATATGGTATTTTAAGGGAATACCGTCCAGGATGGGGCTTATTCTCGATATTTCGCCGAGAGACCTTGAAAACGTTCTTTACTTTTCAAAATATCTCGTCCTTGAGGTCAAGGACGATTCGGTGCCTTTAGTTAAAGGCTCCGTCATAAGCGATAAAGAGTACGACGACATAGCCGAAAAATACGGCGAGGAATCTTTTAGGGCCGCCATGGGCGCGGAGGCCGTACAGGAGCTCTTAAAAGAGATCGACGTTGAAAAAATGAGCGAGGAGCTTAAAGCCGAAGCGGAGGATTCAACAGGTCAAAAGAAGGCGAAAATCCTTAAAAGACTAGAAGTCGTCGAGTCCTTCAGGATCTCCGGCAACCGTCCCGAGTGGATGATTTTAAACGTCCTGCCCGTAATACCGCCCGATATAAGACCTATGGTTCAGCTTGACGGCGGAAGGTTCGCCACGAGCGATTTAAACGACCTTTACAGAAGAGTTATAAACAGAAACAACCGTCTCGCGAAGCTCCTCGAATTGGGAGCGCCGGAGATAATAGTCAGAAACGAAAAGAGAATGCTCCAGGAGGCCGTGGACGCTTTAATAGACAACGGCAGACGCGGACGCGCCGTAACGGGGGCCAACAACCGCTCGTTAAAGTCGCTTTCCGATATGTTAAAAGGCAAGCAGGGGCGTTTTCGCCAGAACCTCCTGGGAAAGCGCGTCGATTATTCGGGCCGTTCCGTTATAGTGGTAGGTCCCGAACTTAAAATATATCAATGCGGTCTTCCCAAAGAAATGGCGCTGGAACTTTTTAAGCCGTTCGTCATGAAAAGGCTTGTGGAGCAGGATATAGCCAAAAACATTAAAAGCGCGAGAAAAATGGTCGACAGAGCGGGTCCCGAAGTCTGGGACGCTTTAGAAATCGCCATAAAAGACCATCCCGTTATGTTAAACCGCGCTCCCACTCTTCACAGATTGGGAATACAGGCGTTCGAACCCGTCCTTGTGGAGGGGAGGGCCATAAAGCTCCACCCGCTCGCCTGCACGGCTTTTAACGCGGACTTTGACGGCGACCAGATGGCGGTTCACGTGCCTCTTTCGGCCGAGGCCCAGGCCGAGGCGAGATTCTTAATGCTCGCCGCGAACAATCTCTTAAAGCCTTCGGACGGCAAGCCCGTCACGGTTCCTACTCAGGATATGGTCCTGGGCTCTTATTACTTGACGCTCGTTAAAAGCGGGGCTAAAGGCGAGGGCAAGGTATTTAAGGACGTAAACGAGACCATAATGGCGTATAATGAGGGCGACCTTGACCTTCACGCTCTTTGCAAAATAAGAATGACCAAAAAAATAGACGGCAAGGAGCGCTCAAAACTCATAGAAACGACTTTAGGGAGAGTTATATTTAACGACCCCATACCGCAGGATCTCGGAATAGTCGACAGAAGCGACCCCGAAAATATTTTCGCCCTTGAGGTTGATTATCTTGTAAATAAAAAAGAATTGGGGAAAATCATCGACAAGGCGATTAAAGTAAAAGGCATACACGAGTCGGCGGAAATGCTCGATAAAATAAAAGCCCAAGGCTACAAATACTCCACAAAGAGCGGCATTACCGTATCCGTTTTCGACGCCATTATTCCCGAAAACAAAAAGAAATATTTAGCCGAGGCGCAAGAGCAGGTCGACAAGATAAACAACCTATACAGAAGGGGTCTCGCGTCCGATAAAGACCGCTCTAAATTTACCATAAACGCGTGGGAAAAATGCACCGCCAAAGTGCAAAACGAGATTTCCGTGGGACTTTCGCAGGAAAACCCGATATTTATGATGGTCGACTCAGGCGCGAGAGGCAGCACGAACCAGCTGGGTCAGCTCGCCGGAATGCGCGGTCTGATAGCCAACACGGCCGGAAAAACCATAGAAATACCCATAAGAGCGAATTACCGCGAGGGACTTAACGTACTTGAATACTTCATCTCCTCAAGAGGCGCTAGAAAAGGACTTGCCGATACCGCCCTCAGAACCGCGGACTCGGGCTACCTTACCAGAAGACTCGTGGACGTGTCGCAGGACGTCATTATCCGCGAGGAGGACTGCGGCTGCAAAGAGGGGCTTACCGTTTCCGCCATCAGAAGCGAGGACAACGGCGTTATAGAGCCTTTGGAGGAGAGACTCGCGGGGAGATTCCTGCTCCACCCCGTAAGCGATCCCGAAACGGGAGAAGTCATAATCGACAACAACCATATGATGACGGACGCCGACGCTAAAAAAATCGTCGACATGGGCATTGAGAACGTGACGATAAGATCGCTTCTCACCTGCCGCTCAAAAGAAGGCGTATGCGTAAAGTGCTACGGCAGAAACCTGGCTACGGGCAGCACGGTGGGAATAGGCGAGGCCGTCGGGATTATAGCCGCTCAGTCCATAGGCGAACCAGGCACGCAGCTTACAATGAGAACGTTCCACACCGGCGGCGTTACTTCCTCGTCCGATATTACTCAAGGTCTTCCCAGAGTCGAGGAGCTGTTCGAGGCGAGAAAGCCCAAGATTTTGGCTATGCTCTCGGAAATCGACGGTCTTGTTTCAATCGAAGAGATAAGGAAGAGCAACAACAGCGTGGTCACAAACGTGGTCGTCACGAATCAGGAAGACCAAAAGAGGTACCAGATACCTTACGATTCGCGCATTTGCGTTAAGGAAGGTCAGATGATCGGAAAAGGAGACCCGATAACCGACGGCTCCAAGAACCCGCACGACATATTGGCGATTTTAGGCGTGGACGCGGTTTACAACTACCTTATAAGAGAAGTTCAGCTCGTCTACAGACTTCAGGGCGTTGAAATAAACGACAAGCACATTGAAGTTATAGTCCGCCAGATGATGAGAAAAATTAAAGTCACGGACGCGGGCGACGCGGAGCTTATAACGGGCTCTACGGTCGAAAAGAGCGATTTCTTCTCGGCCAACGAGAAGGTAAAAAAGAGAGCTTTGGAAGAGAGCGCGGAACTTAAAGAGGCGGAAGGCGAAAGCGTACTTTTGGGAATCACAAAGGCGTCCCTCGCCACGGACTCGTTCCTCTCCGCCGCGTCTTTCCAGGAAACGACGAGAGTTCTTACGGACGCCGCGATAAAAGGCAAAAAAGACTCTCTTCACGGCTTAAAAGAGAACGTCATAATCGGCAAGCTCCTCCCGTCCGGCACGGGCATGAAGCGCTACGGCGACATAGAGCTTGACGTGGAGGAAGACATAGATATACCTTTTAACTCATTCTTTGGTTAAACGCGTCTTAAAAATTTGTAAAAAGCGTTGACACAGCGGGTAATTTGTGATATAATCAAAAAACTGTGGCGGCGAGTTTCCGCCTTATGTTAAAAAATATCGTTTAACGTCTATGGACTTTTAATATTTCGGCAATTTAAACGCCCTGATTTAACGGACTGTTAAAATTCCCCTAACGCGTTTTAAGTTTTGTTTCCTGTTCGGGGCGTTTATCATTAAAACAATTCTAAAAACGGAGGTGAAATGCTTGCCAACCTTTAATCAGCTTGTCCGCAACGGCAGAGAGACTCTTGAGAAAAAGTCAAAAGCTCCCGCTCTCGGAAAAGGTCTTAACTCCAAAAAGAACGTTATGACGGATCACAATTCCCCTCAAAAAAGAGGCGTTTGCACCGTAGTCAAGACCGATACGCCCAAAAAGCCCAATTCGGCTTTAAGGAAATTAGCGAGGGTGCGTCTTACTAACGGAATAGAAGTTTCGGCGTATATTCCGGGAGTCGGTCATAATCTCCAGGAGCACAGCGTCGTTCTTATCCGCGGCGGCCGCGTTAAGGATCTCCCCGGCGTTCGTTACCACATCATAAGAGGCGTTCTCGACACGCAAGGCGTGAACGGCAGAATGCAGGCGAGATCGAAGTATGGGGCGAAAGTCCCGAAATCAGCCAAAAAGTAATTTAAGGGCGTCCTTAAAACTTTGAGGCTTCAGTAAAAGACAAATCTTCTTGCAGGCGAAAGAAGGCTTTCACCAATGCGAGTTTATATATTTTTGTAACCTCGTTATTGGCGCCACGGGAATTTGTCGCTCGAGTACCTATGATATCATTATTATGAAGGAGGGAAGCGAAGTGCCAAGAAGAGGCAGCGCGGCGAAACGCGATGTTTTGCCTGATCCGCTTTACAACTCAAAATTAGTAACGCGTCTTATCAACAACGTCATGTACGACGGTAAAAAAGGCGTCGCGCAAAAAATAGTTTACGACGCTTTTGACCTCATCAGAGTAAAAACGGGAGAGGAACCTCTCGACGTTTTCCAGGCGGCTATGGAGAATGTTATGCCGCTTTTGGAAGTCAAGGCGAGGCGCGTAGGCGGCTCTACGTACCAGGTGCCTATGGACGTCCGCCCCGAAAGAAGGCAGACGTTAGGACTCAGATGGATAACCCTTTACGCCCGCCAGCGTTCTGAAAAGACGATGAAAGAAAAGCTCGCGGCCGAAATAATGGACGCGAGGAACGGCCAGGGTTCGGCCTTCAAAAAACGCGAAGACACGCATAAAATGGCGGAAGCCAATAAAGCGTTCTCGCACTTCAGATGGTAGACGGTTGACAGAGATAATAAAGGCGGAAAAAGCTTATCTTTGTCACGATTCCGCCTTAAAAATCTCAAAAACCAAAAGGGGGCATCAATATGCCAAGACAAGTCTCGCTTGAATTAACAAGAAATATCGGTATTATGGCGCATATCGACGCCGGAAAGACGACCACTACCGAACGCATACTTTACTACACGGGCATAAACCATAAAATAGGCGAAACGCATGAAGGCACCGCCACCATGGACTGGATGCAGCAGGAACAGGAGAGGGGCATTACCATTACCTCGGCCGCCACAACCTGTTTCTGGGTCAAAAAAGACGACCCCGAGGCCAAAAGATACAGAATCAATATAATCGACACTCCCGGTCACGTCGACTTTACGGTTGAAGTGGAGCGCTCTTTAAGAGTTCTCGACGGATCGGTAACGGTTTTGTGCGCGAAAGGCGGAGTGGAGCCTCAGTCTGAAACGGTGTGGAGGCAGGCCGACGAGTACCGCGTTCCCAGAATGGTATACATCAACAAAATGGACATTATGGGAGCGAATTTTTATCGCGTCCTCGACATGATGAAAGACAGGTTAAAATGCAACGCCGTCCCGATTCAGCTTCCCATTGGCGCGGAAGCGGACTTTAAGGGCATAGTCGACCTTATAGAAATGAACGCCGACGTCTATTACGACGATATGGGTCTTGATATGAGAGTCGAGGAGATCCCCGACGACATGAAAGAATTAGCCCGTAAGTACCACGACGAACTTATTGAGAAAGTCGCCGAACTTGACGACGACCTCATGGAAAAGTATTTCGCGGGCGAGGAAATCACAAAAGACGAAATCAAAAGCTGCATTAGAAAAGCCACCATTGCGAACGAGATGGTCCCGGTGGTCTGCGGCACGTCTTACCGCAATAAGGGCGTGCAGAAGCTCCTTGACGCTATAGTCGACTATATGCCCGCCCCGACGGACATACCGCCTATAGAGGGCGTAAATCCTGACACGGGGGAAACGACCGTCCGCCACTCGTCGGACGAAGAGCCGTTTTCCGCTTTGGCTTTTAAAATAGCGACGGATCCTTTCGTGGGGAGGCTTTGCTATTTCCGCGTGTACTCCGGCACGGCCGTATCGGGGGCCGCGGTTTACAACTCCACCAAGGGGAAACACGAGCGCCTGGGCAGGATTTTGCAAATGCACTCTAACCACAGGCAGGAAATCGACGCCTGCTACGCGGGCGACATAGCCGCCGTGGTGGGAGTTAAATACACGACGACGGGAGACACTTTCTGCGACGAAAACAACCCTATCGTTCTCGAGTCCATGGAATTCCCCGACCCCGTTATAAGAGTCGCTATCGAGCCTAAGACGAGAGCCGGTCAGGAGAAGATGAGCATAGCCCTGGCGAAGCTCTCCGAGGAAGATCCCACGTTTAAGGTTTACACGGACGCGGAAACGGGTCAGACGATAATCGCCGGCATGGGGGAACTTCACCTTGACATTATGGTGGACAGAATGTTAAGGGAGTTTAAAGTCGAGGCTAACGTGGGGAGTCCGCAGGTGGCGTACCGCGAAACCATAACAAAAGAAGCCTCGGCCGATACCAGATACGTGAAACAGACGGGCGGTCACGGTCAGTACGCTCACGTTAAAATACGCATTGAGCCCAATCCCGGCAAAGGTTTCGAATTTGTAAACGAAATAGTCGGGGGAGCCATTCCCAAGGAGTACATACCTGCGGTTCAGGCGGGCGTGGAAGGCGCGATGCAAAGCGGCGTTTTGGCGGGTTACAACGTTGTGGACGTCAAATGCACGCTTTTCGACGGGTCTTTCCACGAAGTCGACTCATCCGAAATGGCGTTTAAAATGGTAGGTTCCATGGCGTTTAAAGAGGCCATGCACAAAGCCGACCCGGTTCTCTTGGAACCTATTATGAAAATAAGCGTCATCACTCCCGACGACTATTTAGGCGACGTTATAGGCGACATTACCTCAAGGCGCGGCAATATGAAAGAGATGGAACACCGCGCGGGCGCGGTTCAAGTAAACGCGACAGTTCCGCTTTCATCGATGTTCGGCTACGCCACGGATTTAAGATCGAAAACCCAGGGACGCGGGCAGTACGTCATGGAACCCAGCCACTATGAGCAGGTTCCCAAGTCTATAGCCGAAACGATTATCGGCGGTCGCGCTAAGAGTTAAACCTTAAAACGCGTCCGTGGCTTGACTTAAAATCTAACTTTAAATTAAAAAAAGCGCTTGAAATTTGTTATAATTGTGATACAATAGTAAAAGAATTGTGTTGGAAAATCAGCCAAATTTAAAAGGAGACAATTAAATGGCAAAAGCTAAATTTGAAAGAACCAAACCGCATGTAAACATCGGCACTATAGGTCACGTCGACCACGGCAAAACAACTCTTACCGCCGCTATAACAAAGACCCTCGCCATGAAGGGCGAAGCTCAGTTCGTAGATTACGCCAATATCGATAAAGCTCCCGAAGAGAGAGCGCGCGGCATCACAATCAACACCGCTCACGTCGAGTATGAAACCGAAAAACGTCACTACGCTCACGTCGACTGCCCCGGTCACGCCGACTACATCAAAAACATGATCACGGGAGCGGCTCAGATGGACGGCGCTATCCTTGTTATCGCCGCGACGGACGGTCCTATGGCGCAGACCAAAGAGCACCTTCTTCTCGCCCGTCAGGTTGGCGTTCCTTACATCATCGTGTTCCTTAATAAAGTCGACCAGGTTGACGACGAAGAGCTTTTAGAGCTTGTTGAGATGGAAGTTCGCGAAACTCTCGACGAGTACGAGTTCCCCGGCGACACGACCCCCATCATCAAAGGCTCGGCTTTGCAGGCTCTCGAGTACTCGGGCGACGACGTAGACGCTCCCGAACTCAAGTGCATCTGGGAACTTATGGACGCGGTGGACAACTATATTCCCACTCCCGACCGTAAATCAGACCAGCCCTTCCTTATGCCCGTTGAGGACGTTTTCACAATCACCGGGCGCGGCACTGTCGCCACAGGCAGAGTTGAGCGCGGTCATCTTAACGTAAACGAGGAAGTAGAAATAGTCGGTCTTAAAGACGAAAAGAGAAAAACCGTCTGCACAGGTCTTGAGATGTTCAGAAAATCCCTTGACTACGCCGAGGCGGGCGACAACGTCGGATGCCTTCTTCGCGGCGTTCAGAGAACCGAAATAGAGCGCGGACAGGTTATCTCCAAACCCGGCTCGATTCACCCTCACACGAAATTCAAAGGTCAGGTTTACGTCCTTACCAAAGACGAGGGCGGTCGTCATACGCCTTTCTTCAACAACTACAGACCTCAGTTCTATTTTAGAACAACGGACGTTACGGGCGTTATCTCCCTCCCCGAAGGAACTGAAATGTGTATGCCCGGCGACAATGTAGTTATGTCCGTCGAACTTATCACTCCCATAGCCATAGAGCAGGGGCTTCGTTTCGCTATTCGCGAAGGCGGGCGTACGGTAGGTTCAGGCGTTGTAACCGAGATTGACGAGTAATTTAAACCCATAAATAAAAGGCGTCGTTGTTTTGCGGCGTCTTTTTTGAGTTTTGTTTTTAAATTAGTTTTTTGATTCTTCTTTAATTTCTTCCGTTACTTCCGGTATTGGATCTTCAGCAAGGATGGAAGTGCAGTTAGGGCAGCGAGTAGCTAAAATGTTGATTTCGGTTTGGCAGAACGGGCAAACTTTCGTGGTGGGCGCTTCTTCCGTAGGCTTTTTGCCGATGGTCATCATCTTATTGACGGCTTTAACGATTAAGAAGAGTATAAACGCCATTATAATGAAGTTCACTACGGAAGAGAGGAAGTTTGAAATAAACTCGCCGACCATGTGGAGATCGTATCTCGCCCCGGCGGTTACGAATTTGAGTATCGGGTTAATGAAGTTGTCGGTCAAGGATTTAACGATGTCTTGAAACGCCGCGCCTATAATTACGCCGACGGCAAGGTCAAGGACGTTTCCTTTAAGAGCGAATTCTTTAAATTCCTGCAAAAATTTTTTCATAATTTCCACCCTTTTAAATTTTAGATATAATAAGCCTTAAAATTTAAGGCAAAAGGTCATTTTTCTAAATTAGAAATACAATTTTTAATCGCGCTGAAAGCCTCGTCGCTGATAACATGCTCGATTTTGCAGGCGTCCCGCTGAGCCGTTGTTTTGTCAACGCCCAAATCGGTGAGGACTTTAGTTAAGATGGTATGCCTTTCGTAGATTTTAGAGGCGAGATCGCGTCCTTCGGAAGTAAGCGTAATATGCCCTAAGGCGTCGACGTCTAAAAAACCGCCGTTCTTAAGAAGACCGATGGCGCGGCTTACGCTCGGTTTAGAGTACCCCATGTAATCGCCCACGTCGACGGCGCGCACGTAATCGAGCTTTTCAGAGAGTATCAGTATTGTTTCAAGGTACATCTCGCCGGATTCCTGAATTTGCACAATATACCCCCTTTTTATTAGGGCGCCGATTAAAATTACGGTTTTTGAACCGGCGCGGCTATGATTATATCACAATTTATTGTGTTTGTCAATTAAACTTTTAGTGAAAAAAGCCTGTTTACGGGAGTTGGTATTTTTGGATTTAAACGTGGGCGACAAAGTTATTATGAAAAAAAAGCACCCGTGCGGCGGAACGGAATTTGAAATTTTAAGAGTTGGAATGGATTTTAAATTAAAATGCCTAAAGTGCGGAAGAGTAGTTATGACGACAAGAGAGAAAGCCCAAAAAAGCGTAAAATGTGTTTTGGAAAGTAAAAATATATGAAAAATTCTGAAATTTTAGCTCCCGCGGGAAGCAAAGAGCAGCTTTTAGCGTCGGTAAGACGCGGCGCGGACGCGGTATACCTGGGACTTAAGGATTTTAACGCGAGAGAAAAGGCCGAGAACTTTAGCCCCTCGGAGCTTAAAAACGTTATAGAGTATTGCCACGCGAGAGACGTTTCCGTTTACGTCGCCATGAACTCCCTTATTACCGACGACGAAACGGAAAAAGCGCGGGAAAGCATAAAAACCATAGCCGAAAGCGGGGCGGACGGCGTGATTTTAGCGGACTTGGGGCTTTTCAGGATGTGGAAAAATCATTGCCCCGATATGCCCTGTCACGCGTCCACTCAAACGACCGTCCATAACGTATACGGCGCTAAGTTTTTAGAGAACGAGGGGTTTAAAAGAATCGTGCTTTCCAGGGAGCTTACTCTTTCCGAAATTGAAAAAATCGCGAAATCCGTAAGCTGCGAAATCGAGGTTTTCGTCCACGGGGCTCTTTGCGTAAGCGTTTCGGGGACATGCCTTTTTTCGTCCATGCTGGGCGGCAGAAGCGGCAACAGGGGGAAATGCGCCCAGCCGTGCAGGTTAAATTTTAAAACGCCCGGCAGGGAATACGCCTTGTCTTTAAAGGATTTATCGCTGTTGGACAGGTTGCGGGACTTAAAAAACGCGGGAGCGAGCTCCTTTAAAATCGAAGGCAGATTAAAGCGGCCCGAATACGCGGCGGCGGCTGTTACCGCGGTTAAAAAAGCCCTCGATAACGAGGATTACGACCGCGAGTCCCTTAAAAACGCATTTTCCAGGAGCGGTTTTACAAGCGGCTACCTTGACGGCAGGCGCGACGAAAGTATGTTCGGCGTTAGAACTTATGAGGATGTTTTATCGTCGGAGGGAGAATTAAAAAAATATAAAGCTCTTTATAAAGACGAGATTAAAAAGATACCCGTAGACTTTAATTTAATATCGGATAAAAACGCCGTTACGCTCACAGCGAGCGACGGGAAAAACGAGGCTTTGACGTCCGTTAAAAATAAAGAGAGCGAAATAAAAGCCTTAGAGCCTGAGATTATCAAAAGACAGCTTAATAAAACGGGCGGGACGATTTTTTATTTAAGGAATTTTAATTGCGAAATCAAGGCGGACGCGTTTTGCAAAACCGCCGAGATCAACGCCTTAAGAAGGGACGCCTTAAATAAATTATATGAAAAAAGACTCACGGCGACCCCTTACGAATTTAAAAAGGACGCGAAAGAGCCTTCAAAACGTTTAAAAAAAGAAAACCAGCCTGAATACAGATTGAGATTCAGAAAATTTAAAGACGCTTTTTTTGACGGAAGAGCCGAAAAAGTTATACTGCCTTTAGACGAAATTTTAGAAAACGCGGGCGAAATAACCGAATACCGCGAAAAAATAATTTGCGAGACGCCGTTTTTATTATTTCCGTTTGACGAGGACGCGTTGGAAACAAAGCTTAAAACGCTTAAAAATTTGAGGATTAACAGCGTTTCAGTCGATAATATAGGAACTCTTAATATCGCTTTAAAAATGGGGTTTAACGTAAGCTGCGGTCATGGGCTAAACGTCTTAAACTCGCAAAGCGTAAAATTTTTGGAGGATTTAGGCGTTCTCGACATAACCGTATCGCCCGAGACCAATATGGAACTTGCTAAAAATCTTGACGCTCATGTTAAAACGGGTCTTATAGGGTACGGGAAACTGCCTCTTATGCGCCTTAGGGTCTGCCCCGTAAAAAACGGCGAATGCGGGAAATGCCCGGGCAAGGGGGAAGTTGAAGACAGATACGGCAAAAGCTTTACTTTATTATGCGAAAAAAAGAAATACCGGTCGCTTTTAAATAACGTCCCGTTGTATATAGGCGACAAAGACCTTTCGGGAATCGATTTTGCGACGCTTTATTTTACTGTCGAAACGAAAGGGGAAGCCATGAGGATTTTTGAGCGGTTTATAAATGGCGAAAGCCCCGAAGGCGGCTTTACGAGAGGACTTTATTATAAGAAACTGCTTTAAGGAACGCCGACGCTTGACAATACCGCCGGTTTGGTGGTAGAATACGATAGAATGCTGTGTCGCGAGGGAGTTATTATGATTTCCACCAAGGGAAGGTACGCTTTGCTCATTATGATAGATTTAGCCGTAAACGGGAACGGCGAATACGTGTCTTTAAAGGATATCTCAGCCCGTCAGGGAGTTAGCGTAAAGTACCTTGAACAGATAACGCCCCTTCTTCATAAAGCCGGTTTTCTGCGCTCCGCGAGGGGTCTTGGCGGCGGCTATATGCTTTCTAGAGACCCGTCCGAGTACACGGCGGGCGACATCTTAAGAGCCGCCGAGGGTAGTCTCGCCCCCGTTAAATGTTTAAAAGACGAAGAAAACACGTGCGAAAAGAAAGACAGCTGTCCCACTTTAAAATTTTGGGAAGATTACTACAAAGCTACGGACGACTATCTTGACGGCGTAACTCTAAAACAATTGGCGGGGCTCTGATCCCCGCGTTTTTTAGACATTAGATGATACATGTAGACTGTAAAATAGTGAGTTTTATTGTAGCGTTGGGTTGCGAGTAGTGAATAGCGAATAGCGAATAAATATTAGATATTATATTTTAGATGTCAGGAGATGGTTTGAATAACAGAATTGAGGTGGCGACCTTTGTGTGCTCGCTTTTATATAGGAGCTGATGCTGACGAAATAAGTGAAATCAATATGCGGGTGCTCCGCTCCCCGCTTGCCGATAAGTTCATCCGCACCGGAAAGCCTGTTTTGACATCAGGCGAAATCCGTCCGACAGACATTGTGCCTGTCATCGCTCCGAATCGGAATGGGAAGGAATCCGCCTTCCCCATGAAGTGGGGGTTCAATCCGCCGAGGGGTTGGCTTGCGGTTAACGTGCGCGTAGAGACCGCCGCGTCTAAGCCTGTTTTTCGGGAATCGTGGGAAAGGCGCCGTTTGCCGTACCCGCGTCCCGGTATTTTGAATGGCGGTGCTTTTCAGATAGAAACGGTAAAAAGCGACCGGCGATAAATACACGATTAAACCCTGTGATTCCACAACGACACAGCTTTCAGAAAAGCATAA
>CAYUEV010000013.1:0-32892 GCA_964443825.1 uncultured Eubacteriales bacterium | reverse complement strand
TATCGGGGTAATTTTGCCTGCAAACTGAGTAAACCGCCGACCTTAACGTACTTTCACAGTTATAAGCCGGAATGATGACGCTTAATTTCATCTTAATTGTTAAGCAGCCTGTGTAAGCTGTTTTTTATTTTTAAGTTATAGTCGTCGAGAGTGTCGTAACTTTTAATATGCTTCTTTTCGTTTACAATAGACGATACAATATCGTCGGAGCCTTCTAAACCCTCGTTGTAAATTTCGAGGCGTTTTGGGAAAATAACGTCAAGCCCTAAAGCTTTGGCTTCCAAAAGAACCATCCCCTGTCCTTCGTGGCGGGACGTCAATATTAAGGCGTCCATTTGCGCGATATATGGGTAAGGGTTGTTTTTAGCGGGGACTATCGTAACATATTTTTCTATTTTTTTACGCCTTATTTGATTTATTATTTTTTGTTTTTCAGAACCGTCGCCTAAAAGATAAAGATGAATATCGCGCCTTCTTAGCAAAGCTTCGGAAAAATAATCCAGCAGCATGTCGACGCCTTTTTGACGAGTAAATCTCCCGGCGAAAATAAAATTTATTTTATCTTTATCGACTTTAAAATCAACGCTTTCGCGGCTTTTTTCTATTATGGAATTTACGTTAATAACATTCGGTATTACGGTAATTTTTTTATTGTTTATGTTAGTAAATCTTTTAAAAGGCTCTACAATTCCCTCTGACACGGCTACAAACTCGTCGTAATATGTAAATTTCTTTTTAAAACGCGACCAGAGTATTCTATATTTGTACGAATTTTTATATTCTATCTCTACGTCGTTGTGAATCCACATTATCCTTTTTTTAGCGGGAACTGTGAGAGCGCACAACGCGCATTCGTTACTGTAGCTGTTATAGTCGATAGCGACGTCGTACTCTTTATTTGGAAGATTATAGTTTATAAATTTTTTAAGCGTGTTGAAATCGACGATCCTGTTTAAGTAAAAAAGAGGCTTTAATATATAAAGATTTACGTTTTTAAGGTCGGATTTTTTACAAACCCTGGGTTCTTCAAAAAGGAATAAATCGACGTTATAGTCGCTAAGGTCTAAAAAAGTCAGCAAATTCAAAAGCGACCTCTGTATTCCGCCTATACCGAGGTCCTTTTGAAATATCGCGATATTTTTCATCTTTTGGGCGAAAGACCGCTTATTTGCGATTGATTGCTAAAACCGTTCTCAACTCCGAACCAGAGCATTTTAAACTTGCCGTCGCTGTCTAAGAGTTTTATTATTACTCTGTTTTCGTCCACGAAGTTTGCGTCTATTACTTTAAATTGAGATTTTGAGTATAATTTTTTAACCGCGTCAAAATCCGCGGGCTTATACTCGTTCATATCGTCCGAAACAAATAACACGTCGCCGCAAAGGTGGTTTATAAAAGCTAAAAGTAATTTTTGATCCATGTTGAATTTAAGGTTGCTGTAGCGAAGGAAGAATACGTCCGGATCGTTTACAAACGCTCTGCCGTTAAGCTGACGCCTGAAAATCGAGCTTATCATGGCGTTTCTCGTCGACACCATCTCGTTGCTTAAATTCATCTTATTGTATATTCTCGGACGGAAAGTTAAGCCTACGTCGCTACTAATTCTACACGCGTCGACTTTGCCAAAAGCCGCGCCTAAAGGCGCTCCGCAGCCTAAAATTAATTTATCGCCGCAACATTCTCTTAAAAAATCCATAGCTTCGCACATGATAGCGCCGCGAGATTTGTTGTTGCGGGGAATCTGACACTGGCTGAAAAGGAAGTCGAGCTTTACCATATCGAAGCCCCAGTCGTTTAAAATTACGTTGAAGAAATGTTTAATGTGATCTCTCGCCTCGTCATTATAAATATCGAGAGTATAAGCCCCGCCCCAGCTGAGAGAACCCAAAACAGGGCGACCTTTTTTATCTTTAATAACCCAGTCGGGATGTTCTTTGTATGTCCTTGATTTTATTTGAACGTTAAACGGGGCGATCCAGATACCCGCCAAATAACCTTTTTCGTGGATTTTGTCGGCTATATACTTCATTCCCTCGGGGAACTTGGATGGGTTTTCATCCGTCCAGTCGCCGATGTAAGTCTCATATCCGTCGTCTATTTGAAAGACGTTTACATAGTCTTTTACCGGATCCATGGCGTCTAAATCGCGGAGAATTATATCTTCGTTTATATTTTGAAAATAATTGTACCATGAAGTGTAACCCGCGAGATGATCTATTTTGGGCGGCTTTACTCCCATTAAGTCAAAATATTTTTGGAAGACGTCGTCTTCGGAACCGTTTAAAACAGCTATATCAAATAGATTATAAGGCTCGTTTACAGTAACGCCTTCAACGTCTTTAAAAATTTTGATTTTTCCTTTGTTTGTGTCGCAAATAAAAACGGTAAATCCCTGCTTTTCGGATAACGAACCGAAAAATTTAAATTGCTCGTTATTTTTTACATATGTGTAACAGTGACTTTTAAAAACGCCCTTCTCGCGAACGGGCTCGCAAAACCATCCGTCGCCGGAGATTGAAGCGTATTTTTCGGCTTTTAACGCGGTGATTAATTCGCCGTAATCAATGGGAACGTCGGTTTTTTTGTACTCGCGGGTAGTCGACCAGCTTTGATAACCGCCTGAGTAAATTCTGTCGTCCTCGTTAAAATCGAAGTCAAACTCAACGTAAGCCTCGAGAAGCTCTAAAGGCTCGAGCGGATTTATGGTTACTTTTACGCTGTCGTCGTTAAAAATCGTCTCGGCTTTTAAAAGCCTTGATTCGCCTCCATTTAAAATGTGGTCTTCTCCGTCATGTCTGTATTTACAAGTGAAAACAGGATTTTTCATGTTCAAAAGCTCCTTTTATGGTAAAATTAGATTTAACAAAAATTCATAAAGGCCGTATTAAAGAGACCTGTTATATCCTCGTATCTCGCGTCCTTATTGGGGCATTTGTAAACGGCCGCGATAAAAGTTCTTGTCTCGCCCGTTTCGTCAATATTTTTTTTAGCGACCGCCACTAAGCACTGACCCGCTTTAGAGTGATAGCCGGTCTTTAAGCCTTCCATGTAAGGATAATAGTGAGAACTGTTGGGGTCAATCGTTTCGTTAGTGTTATAGTAAGTAGCCTGACCGCCGGAATAAAAGTAGGCCGTAACGTAAGGCTTTGACGCGATATCCATTATAAGACTGACAGAACACGCCTTAGCCGCTATAATTATCATATCGCAAGCCGATGAATAATGGTCGGCGTTCGGGTAGCCGTCGGGATTCGCGAAATGCGAATCGTTCATGCCGAGCTGTTTCGCGTAATCGTTCATCATATCGACAAAATACGAAAGCGCTTTAGAGGCTTTCATATCGCTGTCGCCGCTCGCGACTCTCGCCGTATTGACGGCTATCGTATAAGCGGCGTCGCAGCCCGACGGGGCGAGAAGGCATTTAAGTATTTCTTTGAAGCGGATTTTTTGACCGCTGTAGATCCCCGCAAGACTACTGTTGACGTTTACCAAAGAGAGTTCGTCGCCTACGTTAAGAATGTAATCCGCGTCCAAATACTCCGACGCTAAACAAGCCGTTAATATTTTTGTGGTGCTGGCGGGGTAACAATGGGCGTGCATATTTTTACCGTAAAGGATTTTATCGTTGTCATAGTCGTAAAGAGCCGCGTAACCCGCGTTTTTAACGCTGAACAAAGGACTTGTCTCGACTGTAAAGGTTCGTCCGTCGTTTGAAGACGCGGGAGGATTAGTCGTGGTTTCAGGCTGTTTAGTAGTCGTTTCAGGCGGAGCTGTAGTCTGGGGCGCGGCTGTGGTGGTTTCGGGGGCGTCCGTGGTAGTTTGGGGAGCGTTTGTTGTGGTTTCCCCATCGTCCGCGGTGGAATTTTCCTCGCCGAAAGGCGGCATATCGCCCAGTTTTGCGGAAACTCTTAAAATCAGTCTCGCGTCGGCCGCCGTTATTTTACTGTCGCTGTTGTAATCGGCGATTCTAAGTTCTCTTTCTGATAAAACAAGAAGCGACGCGGAACACCTGAGAGCTAATCTCGCGTCGGCCGCCGTTATTTTGCCGTCGTAATTTACATCGCCTATCTGACACTCGAAATTATCCGCAAACTCTTCAGATACGTCAGACGAAACGGATTCGTTTTCGGCAAAAACCGTAAAGGGCGCGAAAACGAAAAGAGCCGCTAAAATAAACGATAAAAATGATCTGGTATTGTTTTTCATAGTATCTCCTCAATTTGTCTTCTTAAAATATAAACGCCTAAAAACATTTTAAAATTTAACTGCTTGTGACTATATAGGGCTGAATGCAACCCGCCACGGTCATAGCGGGCATCGTTTGGAGGTATACTCTTCCGGGACCCGTTACCAGGGTGTTAAATATACCCTCTCCGCCAAAGAGTATGTTTTTAACGCCAGGAACTGTTTGTATATCTAAACCGCAAGACGCGTCCATTGCCGCCAAATAACCGGTGCTTACCACCATAGACTGACCCGGGGAAAGCATATACTCGCAACACGTGCCGTCGATTTCAACGAACGCCGTTCCGCGCCCTGAGAGCTTTTGCATAATAAAGCCTTCGCCGCCAAAAAAGCCCGCCCCTAATTTCCTTTGGAAAAATACTGACATTTCGACTCCTGAGTCGCTCGCTAAAAATCCGCTTTTTTGCACGATTATGGGCTTATCGGGCGTTATGTCAAATGCTTTTATTGAACCGGGAAAGCCCGAAGCGAAAGCTATTTGACCGAATCCGTCGGGAACGTATCTGTTTACGAACATACGCTCCCCCGCGAACATCCTGCCGATAGCTTTGCCTATGCCTCCCCTGCTTGTGGTTTCCATTCTCATATTGGGCGACGCCCAGCTCATTTTGCCCGACTCGGAAAACATAGCCTCGCCCGGATCAAGATCGCATATGACGACCGGCAGAGGTTCTCCTATAATTCTATATTTCATAGTATAATCCCTTCTAAATATCTTTGACCTTTAAACGATCCAATATAAATATAGAACAAAACGCGTCTGTTGTCAATAATTTGATTTTTTTATTTTTTATGTTGACAATTCTTTTTTATTATGGTAGGATGTACTCGTCAAACAAAAAAGGGGCGCTTAAGGTTTTCCTTAGGCTGAGATCGCGAAAGCGGGACCCTCGACCTGATACGGATAATGCCGTCGTAGGAATTTTTGCTTTACTTGTAAAGAAATTATCCTCTCGGTTTTTCCGCGAGGATTTTATTTTTAGGAGGTTTTTTATGTTAGCAAGCGTAGCGATTCAAGTTCTCCCTAACGTCGAAAGCGACGACGAAGTGATAAGAATAGTAGATGAAGTAATCGACTACATTAAAAGTACGGGGTTAAATTATTACGTAGGTCCGTTTGAAACGACAATAGAGGGCGACGATTACGACCGGCTTATGGACATTGTGAAAGAATGCCAGCGCGTGGCTATAAACGCCGGATGCAAAGCCGTATCGTCATACATAAAAGTTACATATAAACCCGAAGGCGGTGTTTTGACTATTGACAAAAAAGTATCAAAACATCATAAATAAATTAGCGCCGGTCGTCGCTCTCGTTTTGTTGGTGGCGATATGGGCGGCGGTATGCGGCTTTAAGGCGATTCCGGCTTATATGCTGCCGAGTCCCGCCGCCGTCGTAAAAGCGTTTATAGACGACTTCCCAACGCTTATGAAGCATTTGGGGGTAACTTTAAAGGAAGGCGCCTTAGGGCTTTTAGCGGGGATTGCGTTGGCGCTTGTGACCGCGTCTCTTATGAACAGGTTCAGTATATTTTATAACGCCTTTTACCCGCTTCTCGTCATATCGCAAACTATACCGACGGTGGCGATCGCCCCTATTCTCATAATGTGGATGGGCTTTGGAATAGCGCCTAAAATAGTTCTCGTCGTTCTTACGACGTTTTTTCCGATTACGGTAGGGCTTCTCGACGGGTATAAAAGCGCCGACCCGGACGCCATAATGCTCCTTCGCAGTATGGGAGCGGGAAATTTTAAGATTTTTAAATATATTTATATGCCTCAGTCTTTAAGTCACTTTTTCGCGGGACTTAAAATTTCGGCGTCTTACGCCATAGTCGGAGCCGTAATAGCCGAGTGGCTCGGAGGATTCGAAGGTTTGGGCGTTTATATGACGAGAGTCAGAAAAGCCTACAGATTCGACAGTATGTTCGCGGTAATCATCCTAATAATAGCTGTAAGTCTCGCGCTTATGTTTTTAGTCGCCCTTATAAGAAAAGCGCTTATGCCGTGGGAAAGAAAGGAAATAAAATCATGAAAAAATTAGTTTCGATAATTTTAGCTTTAACGCTTCTCTTAACTTTTAGTTCTTGTTCATCGTCCGATAAAAATAACGCGTCGGTCGAGGACGGTTCTAACAAAAATAAGGAACCGACAAAAATAACTTTCGCTCTCGACTGGACGCCAAACACAAACCATACCGGTCTTTACGTCGCTAAAGATAAAGGCTGGTATGAAGACGCGGGGCTTGACGTCAATATAGTGTTTGTCGAGGACAGTTCTTCGGCGGCTCTTTGTTCCGCCAACGAGGCTCAGTTCGCGATAGAGGCTCAAGACACTCTGGCGGCGGCTCTGATCGGCGAGAATCCCTTAGAAGTCACGGCGGTGGCGGCTATTTTGCAGCATAACACTTCCTGCATTATGTCAAGGCACGGGGAAGGACTCGACAGACCTCTAGGTCTTACGGGAAAGACTTACGCCACATGGGACTCCCCTATTGAAAAAGCTATGCTTGAAAACGTAGTCGAAGCGGACGGCGGCGATTTCGACTCAATTAAACTTGTTCCTAATAATTTTGACGACGAGCCGAGCGCGTTAGAAGCGAAACAAACGGACGCGATATGGGTGTTTTACGGCTGGGCCGGCATAAACGCGGAAATAAAAGGCTTTAACGCCGACTACTTCTACTTTAAAGATTTAAACCCCGTTTTTGACTATTATACGCCGATAATAATCGCCAATAACGAATTTCTTAAAAATAATCCCGACGCGGCGAAGGCGTTTTTAAGCACCACAAGGAAGGGATATGAATACGCGATGCAAAATCCCGACGAGGCCGCGGAAATTTTAATTGACTCGGATGATTCTCTTAAAGATTCGGAAGAACTTGTTAAAGAAAGTCAGAACTGGATGGTGACGCAGTATGTCGCCGACGCGGAACAGTGGGGATATATAGACCCTTACAGGTGGAATTCATTCTATTCCTGGCTTTTTAACGAAGGTCTTATAGAAACTCCCATACCTGAAAATAAAGGTTTTACAAACGAATACCTTGGAATAGAACCTGAAGGCGATATGACGCTAAATGAAAACAACTGACAACGCCGGCGAAACCGCCTATGCTTCGAATTTTCAAGACGAAATATTAAGGGCCGAAAACATATCGATTACTTTAGGCGGAAACAAAATAATTGAAGACGTAAATATTTGTCTTAAAAAAAACGAGATAGTATCGCTCTTAGGGCAAAGCGGAGCCGGAAAAACAACGCTTTTTAATATACTTTCAGGACTTTATTTGCCCGATAGCGGGAAGGTTTATTTTCAAAACGAGGACATAACCGGAAAGCCGGGCAGAATGAGCTATATGCTCCAAAAAGACCTTTTGTTTCAGTATTTTACAGTCCTTGACAACGTAGCCCTGCCGCTTGTGATTAAAGGCGAAAAAAGAAAAACGGCGAGAGAAAAAGCGTCTTTATTGTTTAGTAAATTCGGTCTTTCGGGCTGTGAAAAGAAATACCCTTCGGAACTTTCGGGAGGCATGAGGCAAAGAGCCGCGCTTTTGAGGACTTATCTTTCGTCGGACGGCATAGCCCTTCTTGACGAACCTTTCTCCGCCCTCGACGCCTTAACGAAATCAGCGATGCACTCTTGGTACCTCGATATTATGTCCCGAATTGATCTCTCCACTATTTTTATAACGCACGATATTGACGAAGCGATAATCCTTTCCGACAGGATTTATATTATGAGCGGAAAGCCGGGGAAAATAAGCGACGAGATTATAATTAAGGAAAGAGTGCGTAAAAATGAGGATTTTGCGCTGACGGACGATTTTTTAAACTACAAAAGACTGATTAAAGAAAAACTATAAAACACTATGCCGGCGAAACGTTCGCCGGTTTTTGTTTAGACGTCTCCCCCAGCCGTCATAAAAAGGATTTACAATCAACCTACATATAAAAAATTTAATAAAAAATTTAATCGGGGAGCTGATAACGGCAAAGCGTCCAAAAGTTTTTTGTGTTTCAACCTATTTTAAAATTGTTAAAATTTTTACGACGGATTTTGTGTAATTTATAAGAAACTTTTTTTTGCTATTGAAAAAAACGCAATAAATATTTATAATATAATCGTTGAAAAGTAAACGCGCGTTAATAACGCGCTGAATCGGTAAAGTCTATTTTCATATAAAGGAGTTCTCGCTATATGCCCGATTTAACCGAAGAATTAACACAAATACCCGTAGGTCCCTTAGGAATAATAGCGTTGCCCGGCTGCGAGGAACTTGCGGGAAAAGTCAACAGTTACCTGTGTTCCTGGCGCGAACAACAGGAAAGCGAGCACAAAAACACCATAGCTTTTAACGGCTATCTGAGAGACTCTTACATAATTGACACGGATTTTCACAGATTCGGCACGGGAGAAGGCAAAGCGGTTATTCATGAGTCGGTTAGAGGGTACGATATTTACATAATAGTTGACGTCTTTAATTACGGCGTGACGTACAAAATCTATGGAATGGACGTTCCCTGTACGCCCGACGAACATTTTGCCGATTTAAAAAGAGCCATAGCCGCTTGCGCCGGAAAGGCAAAGAGAATTACAGTAATTATGCCGATGCTCTATGAAGGCAGGCAGCACAAAAGAGTTGACCGCGAATCGCTCGACTGTCCCCTCGCTCTTCAGGAGCTTTGCGATTTAATGGGAGTTGAGAATATCCTGACGTTCGACGCTCACGACGCGAGAGTTCAGAACGCCATTCCCCTTAAAGGCTTCGATAACGTCTCCACGACTTATCAAATGATAAAAGCGCTTGTGAGAAACGTTAAAGACTTTAAAATCGATAAAGAACATTTAATGATAATTTCTCCCGACGAAGGCGGTCTTCACAGGTGCATTTATTACTCGACCGTCTTGGGAATTGAGTTGGGGATGTTTTATAAAAGAAGAGACTATTCCGTAGTGGAACACGGTCGCAACCCTATTTTAGCCCATGAATTTTTAGGCGCGAACGTAGAGGGCAAAGACGTGATAGTCGTTGACGATATGATTTCATCCGGCGATTCTATGCTCGAAGTCGCTAAAAAGCTTAAAGAGCTTAAGGCGAAGAGGATTTTTATTTGCGCGACCTTCGGTCTTTTTACAAACGGGCTTGATTCTTTTGACGAGGCGTATAAAGAAGGGCTTTTTGACGGCGTTTTTACCACAAATCTCGTCTACAGAACGAAAGAGCTTTTAAGCCGCGAATGGTATGTGCCTGTCGATATGTCAAAATACATAGCCCTCTTAATAGACACCTTAAATAACGATAAGTCGTTAAGTAAGTTGTTAAGCCCCGGCGACAGAATAGAAAATTTTCTTAAAAAGAACGGCTATAATATAAATAAACAGTAAAAAAACCCGCTCGGAAACTAAAATTCCAAGCGGGTTTATTTCTATGATTTAATAATTTTCGGCCTTAATTTCAAAGTAGGACTGCGGATGAGTGCACACGGGGCAAACCCCCGGGGCTTGCTTTCCGATAACTATGTGACCGCAGTTGCCGCATTTCCAGATTTTCTCGCCGTTCCTAGAAAACACAAGTCCGCCCTCTATATTTTCGATAAGTTTTTTATATCTCTCTTCGTGCTCTTTTTCTATTTCGCCTACTAATTCAAAAAGACGGGCGATTTCGTCAAATCCTTCTTCTTTAGCGTCTTGGGAAAATCTTTTGTACATATCGGTCCATTCGTAATTTTCGCCGTTCGCCGCGTCTGAAAGATTTTCTAAAGTGTCGGGTACTTTATCGCCGTGAAGAATTTTAAACCAGATCTTAGCGTGTTCCTTTTCGTTTTTAGCGGTTTCCTCAAAAATGTTGCCGATTTGAACAAAACCGTCTTTTTTGGCTTTTGACGCGTAATACTGATATTTTGTGTGAGCCTGTGATTCGCCCGAGAACGCGGACATAAGATTCCGTTCGGTTTTAGATCCTTTTAATTCCATATTCTTCTCCTTATTTTAAGACGACTTTTATAAATATTTTTTTGCCTTTTTTTATGACGACGTGTCCTTTATCGAAATCCGAAAGCGATAAACTGTAAACGGGCGAATCCGGCTTTTTATCGTCTACGGTAATCCCGCCCTGCTCAATAAGCCTTCTCGCTTCGCTTTTTGATTTTGCTATTCCGATTTTAACAAGAACGTCGTTTAGGGGCAGTTTGTCGTCTTTAAAATCACCTTTTAAAATTTCTTTCTCCGGCATAGAGTCGGCGCTCGCGTTACCGCCAAAAATCGTCTTAGCGCTGTTTTGCGCTTTTTTGGCCTCTTCCTCGCCGTGAACGAGCTTTGTCAATTCATAAGCTAAAATCTCTTTCGCGCGGTTCAAAAGAGCGTCTTCCCACTTCGCCATTTCGTCTATTTCGGAAAGAGGGAGAAAAGTGAGCATTCTCAAACATTTAATAACGTCTTTGTCGTCTACGTTCCTCCAGTATTGATAAAACTCGTAGGGGGAAGTCTTGTCGGGGTCGAGCCACACGGCGCCTTTCGCGGTCTTGCCCATTTTTTTGCCCTCGGAATTTAAAAGAAGGGTTATCGTCATGGCGTAAGCGTCTTTTCCGAGTTTTTTTCTTATAAGTTCCGTGCCGCCCAACATATTAGACCATTGGTCGTCGCCGCCGAATTGCATATTGCAGCCGTAATTTTTGTAAAGATGATAAAAATCATAGCTTTGCATGATCATGTAATTAAACTCTAAAAATGAAAGTCCTTTTTCCATTCTTTGTTTATAGCACTCCGCCCTCAGCATATTATTAACCGAGAAACAAGCGCCAACTTCTCTTAACAGTTCTATGTAGTTTAAGTCCAAAAGCCAGTCGGCGTTATTTACCATGAGCGCCTTGTTGTCGGAAAAATCTATAAACCGCTCCATTTGCTTTTTAAAACAGTAGCAGTTATGCTCAATAGTTTCGCGGGTCATAACTTGCCGCATATCGGTTCTGCCGGAAGGGTCGCCTATCATAGCCGTGCCGCCGCCTATTAAGGCGATAGGACGGTTGCCCGCCACTTGAAGTCTTTTCATAAGGCAAAGAGCCATAAAATGCCCGACGTGAAGGCTGTCGGCGGTGGGGTCAAATCCTATATAAAATATGGCTTTCCCGTTATTTATAAGGTCTTTTATTTCTTTTTCGTCAGTCACTTGAGCTATTAGCCCTCTTGACACAAGTTCGTCGTATAAAGTCATTTTATCCTCCTTTTTTATCTGTATAGATTCAAAACTTTCGCGGCGAGTTTCGCGTCGCTTTCGCAGTCGTCCGTTTGAGCTTCTATTGAAATTTTTTCGCATCCTACATATTTTAAGGCGTCAAAAAATCCTTTGTAATCGTACTCCGAAGGGTCTTTTACAAAAATTCTTTTTTTCGTTTTATCGGTTGGAACCGGGTTCGATATATGAGCGTGGCGAACCATACCTTTTAATTTTTTTATATCGTCGTATTTGTCGCCCGCCCTATACATATGGTAAATATCCGCTACAAGCCCTATATCGTAAGCGTCTATTGAAGACGCTAAGAGAGCGCCTTCCGTAAGAGTGTTTATTACGTTGCTTTCGTTTTTAGCGAGCGGTTCAATAAGAAAATCAATATTATATTTTAAAGCTTCGGGCGCCGCGTAATCTCTAATAAATTTAATCATGTCCTTTACCCCTTCTCTAAAGGGGTGATTTTCGGGAACGCTTCTTCCCTTGCCTGAACCTAAAACGACGGTTTTAACGCCTAAATCGGCGGCTCTTTCGTAGCATTTTTTAAGGTACTTTTCTAAAAAAACGTAATCGACGTCGTTTTCCGCTATTTTAAAAGAGCCCAAAAAATTATTTGCCGCTTTGCAGGGGAGACCGTATTTTTTAAGTTCGTTTTTAAGAGCTTTATATTCGTCGTCGTCATAAAAAGTATAAAAGCTCGTTTCAAGATAATCGAACCCGCTCAAAGCCGCCGCTTTAACGCGCTCGATTTTTCCGCATAATCCTATTTTCATTCTACCGACCCTTGCCTTTGGAAAGCGCTTTTTTGTTTTTTAGCTTCGTCTAAAAGGAGCTCGGCTGATCTAAGGTGTATGGAGTCCTTTTCGTTCCCGCCTATTATTCTCGCGATTTCGGAAATTCTCTCTTTGTCGTTTAATTCTTTAACGCTCGTATAAGTTTTGTCGTTCGCGACCTCTTTTAAAATTAACATATGACGGTCCGCGAAAGAGGCTATCGCGGGAAGGTGGGTAATACATATGACTTGGTGATTTTTCGATACCTCGCTTAATTTTACGGCGATTTTACCGGCGGCTCTTCCGCTCACGCCCGAATCAATTTCATCAAATATAAGCGTTTCAATATCGTCTTCTTGGGAGAGAACGCACTTAATAGCGAGCATTATGCGCGACAATTCCCCGCCGGAGGCTATTTTTGAAAGAGGCTTCTCATCTTCTCCTTTGTTAGTGGAAATTAAAAACTCAATATCGTCTATACCGTTATCGGATAAAGGAGTTTCTTTAAAACTTACCTTAAAGCGAGTATCGGTCATGTCTAAAAACGAAAGCTCTTCCATAATTCTTTTAGAGAATACAACAGACGCGCTTTTTCTTGACTCCGAAAGTTTATAAGCCGAATCGTAAGCAGATTGTTTTAACTCGCCGTACTCCTTTTTAAGTTCGTTTAATATTTCGTCGGAACGGGTTATATTGTACAGCTCTTTAGAGGCGCTGTCAAGAAACATGAGTATCTCCTCTTCTGTGGAGCCGTATTTTTTGGAGATTCTGTAAATTACGTCGAGCCGCTCTTCTATTTCATTTATATCGTAATTGTCATAAGAAACATTATCGATTTGATTTTTTATATCGGAAGAGTAAGACTCGATTGCATATGCTATGTCGTTAATAGAAGATGTGATTTCTGAAATTTCAGGCAAAAACTCTAAAGCTGAATTTAAGTTCTTAGCGGCGTCAAAAAGAAGATCGGACGCGCCGCTTACGTTTTCGCTTCCGGCTATATCTAAATACGCCTTCTCAAGGCAATTTGAGAGATTTTTTTTATTGTTAATAAGGTTTTTTCGCTTTAGAAGTTCCTCTTTTTCTCCTACGGTTATTCCCGCGCTTTTAATTTCCTCTATTTGAAAATTGAGAAGATCGATTTTTCTCTCTTTTAAAGCGTCGTCTATCGTAAGCTTTTTTATTTTTGATCTTAACTCTAAAAGATTACGGTAAGTTTCCCTATACTCTAAAAGAAGATTAGCGTTCCCCGCGAGTTCGTCAATAAATTTATATCCGCTCTCAGGCGATAAAAGCGACAGATTATCGGACTGCCCATGAATATTTAAAAGACGGGCGCCTACTGTTCTCAGCATTGAAACGGTGGCGGGAAGTCCGTTTACTTTGCATATATTTTTCCCGTCGCGCATTATAACCCTGCTGATTAAAAGCGTATTATCCGGCTCGTTTTTAAGACCTAAATCCTCTATGGTATTTTTTACGCTACCGTTAATATCGGTAAAAAACGCGCTGACGAAGGCTCTGTTTTCGCCCGTTCTGATTAAATCTCTTGAAACTTTCATTCCAAGAACGGCGTTTATGGAATCTATTACTATTGATTTCCCCGCGCCGGTTTCGCCCGTCATGCAATTAAAATTCTCGGAAAAATCTATAGATACGCTCTCGATTACCGCTATATTTTCGATTACAAGGTTTTTAAGCAACTAAATCATCCCTAAAAATGAAGAAAATTAAGACCCGCGCTCCAAAAGAAGACTTTCTAAAATATTTTTTATGTTTTTAGCAGACTTTTCACTTTTACACAAAACAAAAATAGTATCGTCGCCGGCTATAGTGCCTAACACATCTTTTATTGAAAGCTCGTCAAGGGAGGCGCATACCGCCGCCGCCATGCCGGAAGAGCATTTTATCACGCAAATGTTCATTGAATAATCAATGTAGGTTACCGACCGCGCGAAGATTGAGTAAAGTTTGCTGCCATCGGGGGCTATTATAGGCGCTTCGGTATATCTGTAACGCCCGCCGTCAATCGGTTGTTTTACGAGTTTAAGCTCTTTAATATCTCTCGAAACGGTGGCTTGCGTTATGTTTGTCCCGCAATCGATAAGTCTTTTTAAAAGTTCCTCTTGGGAACCAATGTCGTATTTTTTTATGAGGTCAAGAATTAAAGCGTGTCTGTCTTTTTTCATTTCGACTTCATCTTTTTTCCTAATATATCCAAAAAAGTGTCGTCTTTAAGTCTTAAAAATTTCGATTTTTTATCGGCTCTTTTAATTAAAGCAAAACAGCCGTCGCCAAAATTTACGGCGTCGCCGCCGTCGCATGAATAGTATATGGGGAAGTCGTTTCCGGGGTTTGCTATTTTTATAACCGAGTTTAAACTAAAGAGAATGGTTCTCTCTGAAAGAGAATGCGGGCATATGGGGGACAGGATAATACACTCCACCTTAGGATCTACAATAGGTCCTCCCGCCGCGAGATTATAAGCCGTAGACCCGGTGGGGGTGGCGGTAATAAGACCGTCGGCTTTGTAATTGTTAATAAATCTGTCGTCGCAATATAAACTGAAAGACGATAGTTTAATTGCCTCTCCCCTCGCGAACACGGCGTCGTTTATTAAAAAACTCTCGTCGGTGAGAATCCCGTGTTCGTCGTATGCTTTAAGGTTTAAAACGGGGCGTTCTTCTATGGTGTAATCTTTTGTTAAAAGTTTGCCTAAAAGTCCCGTTTCATCTGACTCAAGACCCATTAAAAAGGCTAAATTCCCGGCGTTTACGCCTAAAACGGGAATATCGTATCTAAGGGCGTATTTTGCGGCTCTGATCATAGTGCCGTCGCCGCCTATGGCGATAATAAGGTCGGGCGGATAATCGTCGTCGTTTTGATTTTCTAAAAAATCATAATTTATGCCTAAGGTTTCAAGCGTTTTTATAAGTTTGCGCGTAGCTTCAAAAACATGCTCCCTTGTGGGATTGGGTAAAAGTTTTACGTTCATTTTTTATTATTTGTCAATATTTTTATCTTTATTAAGCTCTCTATGAGATTCGTTTACGACGTCTCTTATTAGTTCTTGTTTATTAAACGCGTCGTTAATATTTTCATCTTTTTTTAAACAAATCAAATATTCTATATTGCCTTTAGGTCCTTTTATGGGCGAATAGTCGAGTCCCGTTACCGAAAATCCGAGTTCTTCGGAAAAATCGTATATTTTACCAATTACTTCACAATGGACTGATTCGTCTCGCACAACGCCGTTCTTACCGACTTTTTCACGTCCCGCCTCGAATTGCGGCTTAATTAAGGCGACGCAAATCCCGCTTTCTTTGATGAGAGGATAAACGGCGGGTAGAATGAGAGTAAGAGAAATAAAAGACGCGTCTATTGAAACGAAATCTACTTTGCACGGGATAATCTTCGAATTTAAATAGCGGGCGTTCGTCCTCTCTAAATTTATTACCCTCTCGTCGTTTCTTAATTTCCATGAAAGCTGACCGTATCCTACGTCTACGCTATACACTTTTGCGGCGCCGTTTTTAAGCATACAGTCGGTAAATCCACCCGTTGACGCGCCAACGTCCATAGCCGTTTTATTACTTAAGTCGATTTTAAAAACAGACAAAGCTTTTTTGAGTTTGTAGCCGCCTCTTGACACAAACTCATCTTCGGCTCTTACTTCAATTTTATCGTCATCAGTGACGAGAACGCCGGATTTATCGGTTTTTTTGCCGTTTACATAGACGCTCCCGGACATTATAAGAGCTTTAGCCTTTTCGCGGCTTTCGGTATATCCTGAATCGAATAACTTTATATCGAGCCTTGTTTTATTGGTCATCTTTAGTAGTTCCCAAAATAAAGTCGACCATAGACCGGGTATCGAAACCGTATTCTTCTAAAAGAAGTTTCGCGGTCGAGTGGTTGACAAATTTATCTTCCACGGCTTTTAGAAAGAACCTCCCCTTGTAATCGTCAGAGGAAAGCGCCTGATTAAACGATTCTCCCGCTCCGCCCGTCATTTCGCACTCTTCGTAAAATATAACATTGTCGCAATTAAGAACCGACTTTACGGCTTCGAGATTTATGGGCTTAATTTTATTCAGTTTAACTAATTTAACTAAAACGCCTTTTTCTTTAAGGACGCCGACGGCCTTAGCGGCTGACGACGCGAGCCTTCCGTAAGTTACAAGGGCGGTTTTAGCGTCCTCACGCCCGTATATATCGAAATCGCCGCCGCTTAAAATAAAGTCTTCGGGGAGTTTCGCCTCTTCGCCCTTAAAAAATCTTATGGCGATTACGGTATTGTTTTCTTTGTAAATCGCTTTAAAAAAGTCGCCGCTTAATTCTTCATATGTGGACGGAGAGTAAATTATAACTCCGGGGATCGTATTTAAAAAAGGAACGTCGAGAAGACCGTGGTGCGTTTCGCCGTCGCCCGTCACAAAACCCGCTCTGTCTATGGCTAAAATTATTTTAAGCTTTTGTAAAGCCGCGTCGTGAACTATCTGGTCGTAACTCCTTTGAAGAAAAGCGGAATACACGGCGAAAACGGGTATCATGCCGCCTTTGGAAAGACCCGAACAAAAGGTCACGGCGTGTTCCTCGGCTATCCCCACGTCAAAAAATCTTTCAGGGAATTTTTCCTTAAAAGATTCGAGACCCGTTCCTAAAGACATGGCTGCCGTCACGGCGCATATTCTCTTATCGTTTTCGGCGAAATGGCAAAGAATATCGCCAAATTCGCTTGAAAAACTCTTCCCGCCGGTTTTAAGCTCGCCCGTGTTTATATCAAATTCGGGAACTCCATGAAAAACGCTCGGGTCGTGTTCCGCGAAATCGTAGCCCTTGCCTTTAACGGTTTTAATGTGAAGGAGCATAGGGAAATCGGTCGATTTCGCGCCCTCGAGAGCGTCTATAAGAACGTCGATGTTGTGTCCGTCGATAGGTCCCATATAGCGAAAGCCAAAGTCCTCGAACAAAGTGCTTGATTTATAAAATATCTTTTTTATTCCCGTTTTTATTTTAAATATGAAATTGGAGAGTTTTACGCCTATGACGGGGATTTTATTGATCGTCCGCTCGGCTTTCGCTTTCATCTTAAAGTAAGACGGCCTCGCTTTAATGACGGCCAAGTGTTTCGCGAACGAACCTACGTTTTTGGAAATCGACATATCGTTATCGTTTAAAATAACAATAAGCCTCGAACGCTCTCTTCCGGCGTTATTAAGAGCCTCGAACGCCATGCCGCCCGTAAAAGCGCCGTCGCCTATTACCGCGACGGTATAGTCTTTGTTTCCTTTTAATTTATTCGCTTGAGCTATTCCATACGCCGCGGAAATTGAAGTACTGCTGTGACCGCTGTAAAATATGTCGTGTTCGCTCTCGCAAGGAGCGGAAAACCCGGAAATGCCTCCGGGCTGCCTCAAGGTTGAAAAATCGTTATATCTGCCGGTAAGGAGTTTGTGAGCGTAAACCTGATGCCCCACGTCCCATATGATTTTATCATGCGGCGAGTTAAAAACGCGGTGAAGAGCAATAGTCAATTCCACCACGCCTAAATTCGAGGCGAGATGCCCGCCCGTTTTTGAAACGGTATCGATAAGAACGCTTCTAATATCTTCCGCCAATAAAGGCAAATCGCTCTCTTTGAGCTTTTTAACGTCGGATGGTTTATTTATATTTTCAAGGATGTGATTATTTGTCATTATTAAGTTTCTCTTTTCAAAAGCTTTAACGCGAACGCTTTGAGAACCGAAACGTCTTTATCTATTGATTCAAGAGAAGAAAGCGACTTTTCGGTATATTCCGAAGCTTTGGCTCTCGACTCTTTTATGCCTAAAAGCGAAACGTAGGTTGTTTTCCCCAAAACTATGTCGCTTGATTGGTCTCCTTCAAGGTAATCGAGGATATCGTCGATTATTTGAAACGCGAGACCCAAATTTTCCCCAAAAGAGTCGGCCGCGTCTATATACTCCATTCTGCCGGAGGCTATTACCCCGAGGCGGCAAGCGGCTTTAATTAAAGCGGCTGTTTTCATTTTATCCATAAGGAAAAGTTCTTCTTTGGAAAGGTCTCTTTTTTCGCCTTCCATGTCGATTACCTGGCCGCCTATCATTCCGCGAACGCCCGCTAAAGACGAGAGCGTTAAAACGGCCTCTTTAACGGAATCGCCGTCTAATTCCGACGAAGCCAAAGCGGAAAAAGCGTGCGTTAAAAGAGCGTCGCCCGCCAAAAGAGCCGCGGCTTCGTTAAATTTTTTATGTGACGACAATTTGCCCCTTCTGTAGTCGTCGTTGTCCATACATGGCAGGTCGTCGTGAATTAAGGAATATGTGTGAACAAATTCGACCGCCGCCGCGAAAGGCAGGGTTTTGTTTAAATCTCCCCCCAAAATTCTTGAGAACTCAAGCGTTAAAACGGGTCTTACTCTTTTACCGCCGCTTTCAAGGGAGTATTTCATAGCGTCCTCAATGATTTTGTAAGCGGAATCAGCCTTTGGGACAAAACTCATTATGTTGTTTTCGACTAAATCAACGTGGCTTTTTATTATTTCGTCATGAAGTTTCATTTTGTTTCTCTTTTTTTGATAATTCGGTTATTTTAAGCTTCGCGTTATTAAGAAGATTTACGCAATACTCCGAAAGTTTAGTCGCCTCGTCGTATAATTTTACGGTATCCTGCAAGCTTAAATCGCCTTTTTCAAGGAGAGCGACTTTTTGTTCAAGCTGTTTTAGAGCATTTTCAAAAGTAAGATTTTCCATTTTATTTAAAACTAAAAGCCTTTGGGCTATCCTTTCGGGTTATTTGAAAACCGATTTGTCGACCGTGGCGAAAACTTCTCCGTCGCAAAATTTAAGTCTTATAACGTCGCCCTTTTTTAAGTCTTTCGCGAATTTTATCATTTTGCCGTCTTTAAATACAGGCGCGAAGCCTTTTTCAATTATAGCGGGAAGACTAAGAATTTTCAGTTTCTCTAAAGCGATTTTTAAGTCGTTTTCTTTTTTCAAAAAACGCAGCTTTACGGCGGAACGAAGCCTTAAATTAAGCGCGTCAAGCAATAATCTGTTATCATTCCATTTTTTAACGGGATCTAGTAAATTTAACCTTTGGTTTAAGTTTTCGACATTTTCATAAAGGCGTTTAATTGAACTAAAAGCCGCGTCGTAAAGCCTTAATGAAAGACCGTCGGTAATTTGATAAAGTTCCTCGACGTCGGGCGTCGCGACTTCAGCCGCCGCGGACGGCGTGGGGGCTCTTAAATCGGCCGCGAAATCGCATAGAGTGAAGTCTGTTTCGTGACCTATACCTGTGATTACGGGAATTTTAGAAGATGAAACCTCTCTTACGAGTTTTTCGTCGTTGTAGCCCCGTAAGTCCTCGACAGACCCTCCCCCTCTGCACATTAAAATAACGTCTATTCCGTCCGCAATATTTAAAGCCTTAAGAGCGGAAATGTTCTCTGCCGCGCATTTCTCGCCTTGAACCGTAACGGGGCAAAGAACTATCTCGGCTAAAGGAAAACGCCTCGAAAGGACGTTAGTCACATCCATAACCGCCGCGCCGGAAGGACTCGTTATAACGCCGATTTTAGAGGGCATGGAAGGTATTTTCTTTTTTAAGGATTCGTCAAAAAGCCCTTCTTTTGCAAGCTTCTTTTTAAGCTGCTCAAAGGCCGCCATAAGTTCGCCCGCGCCTTTAGGCTCCAAGGAGTCGACGTAAAGCTGATACGTTCCGTCCCTTTCAAAAAGGGAAACTCTGCCCACGGCGTAAACCGTCATACCGTTTTCGGGAGTAAATTTTAAATATCTGGCGGCGGCGCCAAACATAACGGCTTTTACAGACGATTTTTCGTCTTTTAAAGAAAAATATAAGTGACCGGATTTATAATAATTTACAAAATTTGATATTTCGCCTAAAACGGTCACACGCTTTAATTTAGCGTCCGACTCAAGCGTAAGTTTAACGTAAGTATTAAGTTGAGATACCGTTAAAGCCGAATCGGAAATCATAAATTACAGTCCTTAATATAACCTAAAAAAGCCGTTCCTAGCGCGTTATCCGTAGAACATTCCGGGCTTGCGAAAATACAGTCGTAAAGGTTTTTTACATTTTCTCTTATTATGCTGTTAGACGTAACTCCGCCGGAGTAGACCACGGGAATATCGCCGTATTTTTTTATAGCGTATTCAGTCATAAGCTTAACGGCCGCTAAAATATAATCGACGCAAAACCTGGCTATGTCGCGTGTTTCTTCGCCCAACTTAATCATGTCGGCGCATTTATTTTGAAGACCCGAAAAACTTACGAATCCATCTTTAAAATATGGCTTTATATTGTAAGTTTTACTACTTTTTGTTGATAAATCATCAATATATTTCCCTGCCGGAAAAGGAAGAGAGAGCATAGCGCCAATTCTGTCTATAGCCTGCCCCGCGTTTAAATCAAGCGTACCGCCAATTATTTCCATATTAAAAACATTTTCTTTGGAAGGCGTGACGTAAAGCGCCTCGGTCGTTCCGCCGGAAATATGAAAAGCTATGAAAGGTCTGTTTATGAGGTCAAAATCAAAAGAAGAGAGAACCGCCGCAGCAATATGACCCGACTGATGAGAAAAATTATAAAGATCTACGCCTAAAGAAGAGGAAACGACTTTCGCGAAACCCGTTCCAACGGCAAAGCACGGCATATAAGAGCCTTTAACGTCTCGCGGAGCGTATGACGCGCTCACGGCTTTTATGGAAGACCCGTATTTTTCCAAAAGAGGAGACAATAAGGAGGGCAGAATTTTAATATGGTGAAAGACGGCGTCAGACTGCCTAAGTCCTATTTCGCCGGATTTTACGGGAAGAAGTCTTTTCTCACTTAAAAAAACGGAATTTTCGACGTCGATTAAAGCGCAGGACGAAGTATAATTGCTCGTATCTATTCCAAGATAAAAATTATCAAGCATTTTCTCTTCCCGCCGCTTTTTTATTAACGGACGATAAAAGACCGTTTACGAAAGACGAGTCGCCGTCGGGAGCGTATTTTTTAGAGAGCTCCACAGCCTCGTTTATTGATACGGCGTTAGGAATATCGGAAAAATACATAATTTCACATACGGCGAGCCTTAAAATAGCGAGAGAAACCTTAGATATTCTGTTAATTTTCCAGCCGTCTTTTAAATTTTCGGATATAACGGCGTCGATATCATTTAAATTTTCAAGCGTCTTTTTAGAAAGAACCACAGCGAAATCGTCCGCAGTAAATAATTCCACTTCCTGCGCTAACGATACTATATCGTCTAACGTGTAGTCGGGATTAAACTCTTTTTCAAAAATTATTATAAACGATTCTTCTCTCGCGTCTTTTCTTGTCATATGTACCGCTCCGATCGCTACTTTGGGAAAATGGAATTTATTTTGTTCATTATAGCATAACGCCAAAAAATAAACAACTGTTTTTTAAATTTATTTATATCAGACGCGCGCAAGTAATTTACTTTACGGTTATTTTTAACGTAAAGCATAAAAACTTTACAGCAAATTAAATGTAAAGTCATATATCTTTACATAACTTTTTAATTTGTAAAGACAATAGTTTGTCAAAAAATTAAACTGTAAAGATAATTCGCTTGTCAGAAAACTTAGCAAAATTTAATAGTAAATTTTAACACTTTTTAAAATTATATACATTTTATTGTATTTTTTCAAAATTAGTATTAAATATTATTAAACTTTTTGAAATCTATTGACGAAATTAAAAATATGTACTATTATACACGCGGAGTGAGTTGCTGTTGGAACATTATATTAACGATATTATTAGACCTAAATTACAAGGCGACGGCGGAGAGATCGTTTTTGGATCTTTTGACGATAGTAATAACACGCTATATGTTATAATGAAAGGCGAATGCTCCAAATGCCCTATTCTCCATCGATGCCTAGACTGGATAAAAGAGCGCGTTAAAATTGACCTTTCAAAGGATATCAATATAAGCGCCTTAAGAAAAAAACCTTATTTTTGGGACAACTGATTTTTTATATACTATTATTGTTAGATTATGGCGCACATAGAAGTAAAAAGGCGCGGTATGCGTCCTGAAGAATA
The DNA here is from genome assembly GCA_964443825.1 of uncultured Eubacteriales bacterium. GTDB lineage: Bacteria > Bacillota > Clostridia > Oscillospirales > Acutalibacteraceae > UBA1081. The sequence continues at coordinate 10,557 of CAYUEV010000013.1, read as the reverse complement.
CACGTCTCTTCGTTATTCCTGGCTTAAAAGAAATCTCTACATTGATAAAATCGAGATTACCGGTTTTAAAATAAGAGAGGCCGTTAAGATTTCCGAGGACGAGTACCGATTTTATGACGATTCGCCCCGTCCGTTAAATAAAGGCGACATGTATTTTACGCCCGACGGTACGGCGTTTATTGAGTGTTATACGACCGTTCCTAAAAAATTAGAAGGCGAGGAAGTTCGTTTTCTTCTTAGCACGTCTTCTGAGATGACGGTTAAAATAAATGGGAAATACATAGGCGGCATAGATCCCAACAGGGAGAGCGTAATTATAACGCCATATGTCGATTCCCCTAACCTCCACATAGAAATCATGGCTTACAACAGATCTAAGCCTGACGACGAGAGGAATCCCGAAACATACAAAAAAAGAGGATGCCGCCAAATTTTTGAAGGCGCGTACCTAGCGGTCGTAAACAAATATGTCGAGTCGCTTTTATATGACCTGGAACTTTTAATCGATATTTTAGAAAACGAGTGTTTTGACGAAAACTACCGCGATCTTGTGAACGCAGAACTTGACAAAGCCCTTAAGCTAATAAATTTTGACGATATTCTCGAATCAAATAAGGTCGATAACAGCGAAATTAAAGCCGCGTCGCATTATATAAAAGAACATATTTACGGCGATAAACGCTTTAAATCGAGCGGAAAAGTCGCTCTCGTGGCTCACTCTCATCTTGATATAGCGTACTACTGGAGAAGGATACACTCTATAGATAAAAATATGAGAACCGTACTTATCCAAATGCGCCTTATGGATAAGTACCCGGAGTTTCGTTACGCGCACAGTCAAAGCTATACTTACGAAACTCTTGAAAAATATTACCCCGAAGTTTTTAACGAGCTTAAAGAGAAGATATCGAGCGGTCGGTTTGAACCCGTGGGCGCGATGTATGTCGAGCCTGACTGCAACATTCCCTCTCCGGAGAGCCTTATAAGACAATGCCTTTACGGGCAAAGTTACTATAAAAAAAAGTTCGGGATAACCGTCGACACTTGCTGGCTGCCGGACGTTTTCGGAAACAGCTGGATTTTGCCTCAGATCCTTAGAAAATCAGGCGTGAAATATTTTGTGTCCAATAAAATGTCAACGTGGAACGACACAAACAGATTCCCCCACAACAATTTTATCTGGAAAGGTATCGACGGCAGCGAAATATACGCTTGCGTGCCTCCAACGCATTTTATTTCCTGGAACGCGCCTCATCAAATTAAAAATAACTGGGACGCTTTTATTGATAAAGATACGAATACCGAAACCATTCAGATGTTCGGCTACGGCGACGGCGGAAGCGGCGTTACCGAGGACATGATTGAACTTATGCGCCGGTTTAAGGAAGTTTCCGCTATGCCGGAAACGGAACACACGACGGCGAAAGAGTATTTAGGGAGGAATTTTAACGAGAGCAAAAATCTCCCTAAGTGGGACGGCGAACTCTACCTTGAAATGCATAGAGGTACTTTTACCACAAAATCCGAGATCAAAAGATTAAACCGTCTTCTTGAGAATAAATTTAGAAACGCCGAAATCGTGTCTTCATGCCGCGCTATAACCGATTATTCTAAAAACGGCTCTGTTACTCCGAAAATTATTAAAGATTACAATTCCGATAAAATAGAGAGCCTTTATAAAAAACTTCTTGTTAATCAATTTCACGATATTCTTCCCGGAAGCCATATAGCGCCCGTAACCGCCGACGCTTTAAAGGATTATGACGAAATAAATAAAGGTCTTGACGAAATTTTAAATGAAAACGGCGACGTTTATTTTAACACGTTGGGATTTAAGAGGCGGCTCGTCACGTTTATTGAAGATAAAAACGGGGACGTTTTGAGGCTCGGCAGAAAGGGCTATTACGCAACGCCCGGTATTTCCCCGTATAAATCGTCCAAAATCGCCGTTCCCGTTCACGATAAAAACTGGATTACAATAGACGACATTATTGAAACGCCATTTTATAAAATAAAATTTGAAAACGACGGCAGCATATTAAGTATTTACGATAAAGAACTTAGAAGAGAATTTGTTAAAGGTTGTTTCAATAAATTAAAATTATACTATGACTATCCGGGAGTTTACGACGCGTGGGACATACCGTCCGACTATAAAGACCGTGAAGAAACCGTAGAAATTTCCGAAAATCTGCGTCTTACATTTTTAAACGGAGAGACGGCGGAATTTACGGCGATCCTTAAAACCGCCAAAAGCGTGTGGAAGATGATTGTCCGTCTTTTTAGGGAAAGCCGCGTAATTGAAGTTGAAAATTCCGTCGATTGGCATGAAAAACACAGGCTCGCTAAAGTCCTGTTTTGCCCGGACATTTTAACGAGAGAACTTGTTTGCGACTTAGGCGCTGGGTTTATAAAACGCGAAACTCATAAAAATACGACTTGGCAGCGGGCGCGTTTTGAGGTTCTGTGCCATAAGTGGTTTGATTTATCCGAAACCGGCGCGGGAGTCGCCGTAATCAATAACGGAAAATACGGCGTGGGCTTAGATGAGGACGGCGCGTCGCTTTCTCTCTTAAGATCAACGGAACGTCCCGACCCGGAAGCCGATATTGGCCGTCATGAGTTTTCATATCTAATCTACCCACATAAAGGTGATTTTTTAGAAAGCTCCGTAAATGATTTGAGTTTAGAATATAACGTCCCACTCGTTAGAGCTCCTATAAACATGGATTTCGATTTCGGCGAGCTCTTTTTAGAGTGTATGAAACTTTCGGAGGATAAAAAAGATATTATCATACGATTATCAGAGCAAAACGGAAAAAGAGGAACGATAGATTTCCCGGAAATTGTAACGGTTTGCGATTTAATGGAAAATCCCGCCTATGAAAGCAAAGAGATTGAATATAAACCGTTTGAGATAATAACTTTAAGATTTTCTTTCGACTATTTTAAAAACTACGGCATATCATTTTAAATGAAATAAAAACTAAATAAAAGGAGGTATGTTAAAAAATTAACGCTTTGTAAACACAAAAGTTATGTCAATAATTTATCTTTCATCTAATACAATAAATTACGGGGGTAATAAAAATGGATGAACTGTCAATGCTCATTAAAAAAAGCATCAAATCAAAGTACGGAAGCACAAGAGCGTTTTCCGAGGAGTTAGGTATTCCCCAGACTACCATAGTAAGCTCTATTAAAAACGGCGTGGGCGGAACCTCTTTCTCCACTGTCTGCAAAATGTGCAACGCTCTTGACATCAAGCTCATTAACGGCATTTATCCCGCGAGAGTCACCGAAGGCGCTAAAGACCTTATCATTAAAATGGTTAACCTTGACGAGAAGGGTCTTCACACAGTGGCGACTATTCTTGAGATGGAGTACACTCGTTGCAAAAACGAAGAAGCCGCTGTAAACAAAGCCGTGGAAACGGCGCGCAGAGAGATTGAACTCAAGAACAACTCGACGGATGACGATTCGTTGTCGACTGAAGACGTAAAGAGTCTTTTGAAATCATTTTGAGATGGTTTAGTTTAAAGGCGCGGTCGGTTTGACCGCGTTTTTAATTTTTTTTAAAACTCTATTTTTCAAGTTATTTTTAAGGGAAGTTTAATATATTATTGTCGTAAGATGCATCCACAAGGGTCAGCTGTCCTGACCATTGCAACTGAAACGCATAAAAAGGACAGGCTAAATTCACCGTCTCATGGCGATTATATATGTTACCTCTTAACCGAAGCGCGATCATTTTGACCGCGTTTTGGTTTTTTATTTGGCTTTTAATCAGTCGAATAGCTCTTGTTTCAATCTTGATTTAACAATAACGATATACTATAATATAAGAAATTTAAAATATTTTTAGATTACGGTATAAGGTGATTTTATGCGGATACTTATAGTTGAGGACGAAGTTTCCCTGGCGGACGCCATCGCGGCGATACTTAAAAAAGAACAGTATTTTACCGACCAGGTTTACGACGGCGCGGACGGGCTTGATTACGCGCTTTCGGGGATTTATGATTTGATTCTTCTTGATATTATGCTCCCTAAAATGAACGGACTCGACGTTTTAAAAAGAATAAGGGCGGAGGGTTTAAGCACGCCCGTCATGCTTTTAACGGCGAGAACCGAGGTAAACGATAAGATAAAGGGGTTGGATTTAGGCGCGGACGACTACTTAACAAAACCTTTCAATAAAGGTGAACTTTTAGCCAGAGTAAGAGCGTTGACAAGGAGAAAAGGTGAAATTCCGCCCGACGAACTTAAATTCGGCGATATTGTGTTGAATCAAAGCACATATGAATTGACGTCCGGCGGCAATAGCGTAAAACTCGGCGCGAAAGAATTTAAAATTATGCAAATGCTCCTTTACTCGCCGAAAATTATTATTTCCAAAGATGAGTTTATGGATAAAATCTGGGGATACGACAGCGAAGCGGAGTACAATAGCATTGAGGTTTACGTGTCGTTTTTAAGAAAGAAACTAAGCGCCATAAAATCAAAAGTGCAAATAAAAGCGTCGAGAGGCGTTGGATATTATCTTGAATTTCCCGAAAACGGAGTAAAATAAAATTAAAAGCGATACTTTAATAAAATGTAAACGGAGGCGGTTTTTATGGATATGATAAAAAAGACGCGTTATAAATTCACCGCTATTACGTTAGCCGCCATATCGCTTGTTCTGATACTCATATTGGGTTTTTTGAACTTATGCGTTTACATGTCGATTTACACGACGGGTCGCGATAATTTAAATGAAATACGCGCAAGACGAGGCTTTATTTACGATTTCAGTTCTCCGCTTATCAATGACGGCGACTCGATTCCCTCAATTTCAAGCGTCCCCGAAAATGCGCCGTTTATTTATGTGAGATTAAATAAAAACACCAGCTCGCCTTTTATGACGACTAATATGAGCGACATATATTCGTCTAACGAAATATTTTATATAGCGGAGCGTCTTCTCGAAACCGGCAAAGAAAAAGGGACTTATAATAATATGATGTACGACGTCACGAGCGACGGGCTTAATATTATTGTAACAGCCGTCGATGTTTCAGGCGATTTAAGCCTTTTTCACAGTCTGGTTAAAGTTTCGATTTTTGTGATTCTATTTAGCGTAATATTTGTGTTTATATTTTCGTATTATCTTTCAAAATGGGCGATAAAACCGGTAGAGGTGTCGTTCGACAACCAAAAAAGATTTATCTCGGACGCGAGTCACGAGCTTAAAACGCCTTTGGCGGTAATATCCGCGAACGCCGACGTTTTGGAAACGGAAATAGGCGAAAATATTTGGCTCAAAAATATAAAAAATCAGTCGGCTTTAATGACGGATCTTGTTTATGATTTACTCGACCTCGCGAAACTTGACGAGATTAAAGACAGCCTTCCGATGAAGACTTTTGATTTAAGCGGCGCGGTGTTAAACAAGACGCTCGAATTCGAATGCACGGCGTTTGAAAATCACAGGGAACTTAAAGAGGATATTGACGAAAACATAAGTTTTACCGGGAACGAGGACGCTATAAAGCACTTAATCTCAATTTTAATAGACAACGCCATTAAACATTCAGATAAAAACGGAGTAGTCGAAGTTTCATTAAAATCAACCGGGAACAGGAAAATATTAAGCGTCTACAATACGGGGAACGGTATAAAAGACAGCGAAAAAGACAAGATTTTTAATAGATTTTACAGAAGCGACCAATCTCGTTCTAAAGAAACGGGCGGATACGGCTTAGGGTTGTCTATAGCCAAGACGATAGTCGAAACGCACAAGGGGAAAATTTACGTCGAGGGCGAAGAAGGCAAGTGGATAAAATTTATTGTGGAATTTAAAAATTGATTTAGAAATAGCCGACGCAAAATCGCCGGCTCTTTAAATATTTTTAAAATTGAAATTACACGACGCCCTGTTCAAGCATAGCGTTCGCGACTTTTGTAAAGCCCGCGATATTGGCGCCGGCGACGAGATTGCCGTGAAGGTTGTATTCATCCGCCGCTGAAGAAGCGTTATTGTAAATGTTGTTCATGATTTCCCTAAGTTTTCCGTCGACTTCTTCAAAAGTCCAAGAGCCTCTTATTGAGTTCTGACTCATTTCAAGCGCCGACGTGGCCACGCCGCCCGCGTTAGCGGCTTTGGCGGGTCCAAAGAGAACGCCGTTCGCGAGAAATTCTTCTATAGCTTCGGGGGTCGAAGGCATATTAGCGCCTTCGGCGACGGCTTTAACGCCGTTTTTAATGAGGATGGAAGCGGACACGCCGTCAAGTTCGTTTTGAGTGGCGCAGGGAAGAGCTATATCGCACTTTACAGTCCATATGTCGCGGCAGCCGTCGTGATACTCCGCGTCGGGATGAACGTTTACGTATTCTTTGATTCTCTTTCTCTCGACTTCCTTAATCTGTTTTACAAGATCGAGATCTATTCCGTTTTTATCGTAAATATAGCCGTTGGAATCTGAAAGGGCGACGACCTTGCCGCCTAACTCGGTAGCCTTTTGAGTGGCGTAAATAGCGACGTTTCCCGAACCCGATACGACGACGGTCTTGTTCTTAAAGGAGTCGTTGTGGTCGTTTAACATAGCCTCCGTAAAGTAGCAAAGACCGAAACCCGTGGCTTCCGTTCTCGCCAAAGAGCCGCCGTATTCAAGACCTTTGCCCGTTAAAACGCCTGAGAACGTGTTGTTGATTCTCTTATACTGACCGAAAAGAAAGCCTATTTCTCTCGCGCCTACGCCCATATCGCCCGCGGGAATGTCGGTATAAGAACCTATATGCTTAGCTAATTCCGTCATGAAACTCTGGCAAAAACGCATAACTTCCATATCGGATTTGCCTTTGGGGTCAAAGTCGGAGCCGCCTTTGCCGCCGCCTATGGGAAGACCCGTTAAGGAGTTTTTGAATATTTGCTCAAAACCTAAAAATTTAATAATTCCCTCATAGACGGAAGGATGAAAACGAAGTCCGCCTTTATAAGGACCAATAGCGCTGTTAAACTGTACGCGGAAGCCCCTGTTTACCCGAACGTTACCGGCGTCGTCAACCCACGGGACTCTGAATTTTATAATCCTTTCAGGTTCTACTATAGACTCTAAAACGCCTTTTTCAATGTATTCGGGTCGCCTCTCAACAACGGGTTCAAGCGATTCGAGAACTTCTCTTACGGCTTGATGAAATTCTTTTTCGCCGGGGTTGCGTCTAACTACCCTTTCCATAAGTCCTCTAAGGTATTCGTTTTTAAATTCCATAACAATCAGTTCCTTTTAAATGTTCCAAATAACTTTTGCCACATCAAGTATAAATTTTACTTTTAGCGCTTAATTTTGTCAATGGGCATTTTTGTTAAAATCATACATAAAGCAATATATCATTTTATGTATTTTTACAAATATACGACGCCTGTCGCTTATCTATTGACCGAAAACGCGATAAAAGTTATAATATCTCGCGGTGATCGCGTTGAGAATGAGAAAAAAGAAAAATCTCTCGGAAAAGCTTATGTCCGTATCGGATTATCTTACCGTTTTAAGGCCTTCCGACCCTGATTACAGAACGTCCGTTTTAGAAAAAGAATATCTCGACTTTAAAAAAATATTTAAAAACGACAATCCGGTTTTACTTGAAATTGGTTCGGGAAAAGGAAGGTTTATAACCGAGGCGGCAAAAAGACGCCCCGATAAAAATTTTTTAGCGGTCGAAGTAAACCCTAACGTAATTTACGCGGCGTGCAGGACGGCGAAAGAAGCTAAACTTAAAAACGTATATTTTATTGAAACGAGAGCGGAATATCTTACTAAATATATAGGAAAAAATTCCGTAGACGCTGTTTTTTTAAATTTTTCCTGTCCGTACCCTAAAAAGAAATATGAAAGTCACCGCCTTACTAGCGAGCGGTTTTTGGATATATATAAAGAGATTATGTCGCCCGGAGCTAAAATTTATCAAAAAACAGATAACCCGGAATTTTTTGCCTATTCTATAGAAAATTTTTCAAAAAACGGTTTTATACTCGAAAACGTGACTCTCGACCTTCATAAAGACAAGAATAAAGATAATATTATGACGGAATATGAGGAAAAATTTGTAAGTTCGGGTCTTAAGATCTACGCTCTTACGGCGTATCTAAAATAATGCGGGAGAAAACGGTGACTAAAGTAAATATAAATTTAATTAAAGCGAAAACAGACGACGAAATTAAGGCGGCAAATATTTTTAGCGCCGAAATATTAAAACGGGCGGGGAAAAATTTAAAGTTTTCAGACGACGGCGACGTCATATTTGAAACGGATTCTTCATTGTCTAAAGACCGATATGAAATCGCCGTTTCCGATTCCGATATTACTTTTAAAGCTTCCGGCATAAGAGGTTTTATTTACGCCATAGGCATGTTTTTAAGAAAAACAGAATACAAAAACAACGAGATTGTCCTCATAAAAAACATAAACGGGAAATACTCCCCTTTTATGGAGGTAAGAGGTCATCAGATAGGCTATAGAACCGTTTCGAACACGTATGAAGCGTGGACGCCGGAATTTTACTTTGATTACGTTAAAGAGCTTATGTATTTTGGCTCAAACACATTTGAGAATACGATAGTGCGCGAGGAAAAAAACGCGCTTATGAAATTCAGTCGTCTTGATTTCGCCAGGGAATGCTCGAAAGCCGCCGACTACTTAGGGGCTGACGTTTCGTTTTGGTATCCTTACGACGATATGCCGTTGGAAGAGAACGTAAAGGAAATAACCGAATTTTTCAAAGAGATTCCGAACGCTCATATTTTTTTCCCTCCCGGAGGCGATCCCGGGGAACTTCCCGCGAGAGAATTTTTAAAAAGAACAAAAGCCGCGTCTAGGGAAATTAAGAAAATTCATCCCGATATTAAAGTTTTCCCCTCGGCTCAATCGCCTCATAATTACGACTCATGGGGAGACGAGTTTATAGACGAGATGGAAAAGCGCCCCGGAGAAATAGACGGCGTTATAACGGGGCCTAACGCCGCTATACCTTTATATGATTTAAGAAAACGCCTGCCTAAAGAGTATCCCGTAAGATTTTACCCGGATATTACTCACAACATAAGGTGCGACTACCCAGTCCATTACGGAAAAGGTGATTTTCACTACTCTTTAGCCTCGACTTTAGGGAGAGAACCCGTAAATCCGAGACCTTTAGAATATGAAACTCTTCATAAAATTACAAAAAACTACGTAATAGGTTCAGTAACGTACTCTGAAGGGATAAACGACGACGTAAATAAAGCCGTCTGGGGAAATCTCGACTTTTTCCCGAACGTATCTTTAAAAGAAACTATAGACGACTACGCAAGACTGTTTTTCTATCATTCCGATGTAGGGAAAATAGCGGATGGAATTTTTGGTCTTTCTTTAAATTTAGAGGGCGACCCCATTTTAAATCCCAACATAGAAAATACTCTCAATCTTTTTAGAGAAGCGTCTGATAAAACTCCGGAACTATTAGAAAATTACCGCTTTCTTGCGCTGCTTTTCAGAGCCGTTTGCGACGCGATAGTTAAAAAAAGGCGCGTTATGGAACTTTCGTTTATTGAAGACGCCAAAGACGAGCTAAAAAGCGGAAATATAGATAAAGCCATAGACAAATTAAATTTACCGTATTCCGAGGATTATATAAACTTAAGAGAGGAAATAGAAGAAATCGGCAAAAAGCTCTTTAATATAGCGGGAATGCAGCTTGACGTAAAGCGGTATTTCGCCAATAACCCGGAACGCGGGGCGGTTTTAGACACTATAGACAATCCCGTAACGGACAGACTTTGGCTTTTAAAAAAACTCGAATACTCTAAAACGCTTAACAAAAGCGACAGGAAAAAATTTATCGACGGTCTTATCAACAGAAACCGCGTTGAAAGAGATGAATTTTATTTTTCTTTTTCAGAAAACAATATTGAAGAACTTGGGATAAGGCAAGACGAAGACTACTATATGGATTTTTTAGGCGACAGACCAAATATAAACGATGGTTCGATACCTATGTCGCAGTTAAAAATTTTCGATCACTATACGTTTAAGATGAGGACGGGCGGTCTTTTTGGGAAAAAATATAAACTTATACTCCATATAAAACCGCGCTACAGCGAAAAAGTAACTGACTTTACGATAAAAATAAACGGAAAAATCCTTTATAAAGGCGTTCAATACGGCGGCGAGCGCGATTTAAAATGGGAAAAACTTTACTCTTCGCCGTTATTTGAAAGAAGAATTTATGAAATTCCGGAAGGATTTATCGAAAACGGCGCGTTAGACCTCGAGATAACAGAACCTAAAATCGGAATTATGATAAGTGAAATCTTTGTTTTGAAAAACGACCGGCGGCGGTTAGCGGACGGCGATTAGCAGGCGGTATCTGTAATTTAGAGTTTTTGACGCAATTACATTTTAGCTTAAGAGGGTGATTATTGTAATTCTATCCTCTTTTCTAATCGCTAACCGCCATAATCTAATATCTAGATCTAAAAATAGAGAATCCCTTTTAGCTTAAAGCTTAAAGGGATTCTTTGGCGGAGAGCAAGAGATT
>CAYUEV010000012.1:0-33142 GCA_964443825.1 uncultured Eubacteriales bacterium | reverse complement strand
ATATTGTAAAAATGTGCGACGATTTAATAGACGCTCACGGCGACTGGCTGCCGAAATTTAATTGATCTAAAATCAAGGTTTTACCCATTGACATTTTGGGTTTTTGTGGTATAATGGAGGCGGCTGTGGAGACGCGGCCGCTTTTTGGGCGGCTGTAGCTCATCCGGTAGAGCGCCACCTTGCCAAGGTGGAGGTAGCGAGTTCGAGCCTCGTCAGCCGCTCCATATAAAAATTCCCCGAAATTTTGTTTCGGGGAGCTTTTGTTTATAGGGTTTAATCGAGGAAATCTTTAAGTTTTTTGCTTCTTTGCGGGTGACGGAGTTTTCTTAAGGCTTTAGCCTCGATTTGCCTTATTCTCTCTCTTGTGACGTTAAACTGAGCGCCGACTTCCTCCAAAGTTTTGGGGTGGCCGTCGTCGAGACCGAATCGCAGTCTCAACACTTTAGCCTCTCTCGGCGTGAGAGTTTTAAGAACGCTGTCGAGGGCCTCTTTTAAGAGGAGCTGGGACGCGGCGTCTTGAGGGGCTAAAGCGTCCTCGTCGGGTATAAAATCGCCTAAATGGCTGTCTTCCTCTTCTCCTATGGGCGTTTCCAGGGATACGGGCTCCTGGGCGACTCTCATAATTTCGCGCACTTTTTCGGGCGCCATTCCGAGTTCCTTGGCGACTTCCTCCGCCGTGGGTTCTCTGCCGTTTTTGTGGAGGAGCATACTGTTGGTCTTTTTGACTTTGTTAATCGTTTCAACCATGTGGACGGGGATTCTTATTGTTCGCGCCTGGTCGGCTATGGCTCTTGTGATGGCCTGTCTTATCCACCAGGTCGCGTATGTTGAAAACTTAAAGCCCTTTGTGTAGTCAAATTTTTCGACGGCTTTAATAAGACCTAAATTGCCCTCCTGAATTAAATCGAGGAACTGCATACCCCTGCCGCCGTATCGTTTGGCGATGCTTACGACTAAGCGGAGGTTCGCGACCTCAAGGCGTTTTTTAGCTTCCTCGTCGCCCTCGGATATGCGCATGGCGAGCTCTATCTCTTCTTCCGAGGAGAGAAGCGGCACTTTTCCGATTTCTTTAAGGTAGATTTTAACGGGGTCGTCGATTTGAAGATTTTTGGCGTCCGCGTCCTCGTCGCCCATATCCGACGATTTTCCGACTTCGGAGTCGAAATTAAGCGCGTCGAGCATGGCGTCGTTCATATCGTCGACGATTTCTATATTGTTGTTTTCTATCGACTCATAGAGCCTGTCAAGCTCGTCTATGTCAAAATCGATTTCAAGAATGGCGGAGTCTATTTCGTGAGTCGTGAGTTTGCCCGACTGTTTGCCCTTTTCAATGAGCTTATTAAAGATATTCTTCTTTTCACTATTTTCCATTAAATTATCCTCCTTTTATTGATAGATTGTAAAAAACTATTTCTTTGACCGTCTTAACTTCTCAAATTCCAAAGCCCACTCCTCGTCCGTCATGTCGGACGCGTTTTTAGAGAGTTTTTCTCTTTTTTCGCTTTTCATGCGGTCTATTGAATCTCGGCACTCTTTTAAGGTTGTTCCCGCGACGCTTGATTTAAGTCTCACTATATAACCCGTTTCTTTATCGGTAAGATCCTCCCCGAAGAGAGATATATCCGCGCTTCCGTAAAGCTCTATTGTTTTAGCGGCGGCTTTATAAATCTTCAGGTTAAATTTTGTTGAAAAATCGTCGTCGGTTAAGGAATCTTTTATTTTTTTATAAAATTCCGGGTTTTTAAGTACGCAAGCCAAAAGCAGCTCCTCCGCTTTAGCGGCGGGAAGATTGGAGCGCCTTTCCGGGTTGAGCTCGTTTAGAATCGAATCGTTAAAAGCGTAAGCTTTTCTTAGTTTTTCGTTTTCATCCCTCTTTTTTTGTTTTTTGGAAGAAATTTTAATTTGCGACAGTATAGCGTCTTTGTCGACGTTCGTGTCTTTGGAAATTTTTGAGGCGTATATGTCCCATTTTACGGGATTTCCGAGTTTCGCCACGACGTCGGCGGCTTTTTCGATATAAGCCGCGGTATCGGAAGGCGACGATAGATCGTAGTCTTCTTTGGCTTTTTCGAGGTCGAACTCAACGTCTCCCAGAGCGTCTCTTAAAATCTTGATTATATGTTCTTTGCCGCCTTTTCTTATTATTTCATCGGGGTCTTTTCCTCCTGAAAGACGGGCGACTTTTACTCTTAAGGTTGTGTTTTGCAAAATCCCGATAGCTCGTTTAGCGGCTTTAAGTCCCGCTTCGTCGTTATCGTATGATAAAATTATTTCTTCACAGTACCTGTTTAAAAGTTTCGCCTGATTTTCAGTGAAAGCCGTCCCAAGACACGCTACGGCGTTTGTAAAGCCCGCCTGATGGTAGGCTATAACGTCCATATAACCTTCACAGAGTATGAGAGTTTTGCCTGTTTGTTTCTTAGCGAAATTAAGAGCGTATATGCCTTCGCTTTTTTTGTATACGGGAGTGTCTGAAGTGTTGATGTATTTGGGTTTTGAGTCGTCCATAACTCTTCCGCCGAACGCCGTAATATTGCCGTTGACGTCGATTATGGGGAACATTATTCTGTTCCTGAACGCGTCTATAACGTTGCCTTTTTTTGTTTTTCTCAGAAGATCCGCCAAAATTAACTCGGTTTCGTTAAAGCCCAGACTTTTAAGACGGCGTTTAAGCTCGTCCCAGCCGTTTGGGGCGTAACCCAAGCCGAAATGTCGAACTGTGGAAGCGGTAAGTCCTCTTTTTAAAAGATAATTTAAAGCGTCTTTTCCGTTTTCGCTAAACAGGTAAGAGTGATAGAATTTCGCGGCTTCCCGGTTAGCGTTTAATATTCTTCTTTTAAGTTCGGCCGTTTTATCGCTTTCGGGGTCTTGGGGTAATTGCAAACCGGCTTTATTCGCTAAGTATGTTACGGCGTCGGGGTAAGCGAGATTTTCCATGTTTTTAACGAAAGTGATAACGTCCCCGCCCAGGCCGCAGCCAAAACAGTAAAAGGACTGAGTGTTAACGTAAACGGTAAACGAAGGCGTCTTTTCGTTGTGAAAAGGGCAGAGACCGACAGCCGTCGACCCTCTTACTTTCAAATCGACGTAAGGGGATATTGTGTCTAAAATATCGTTTTTTTGTTTTACCTGCGACAGAAAATCCTCGCTAAAACGCAAAATAACGCTCCCTTGATTTAAAGATAATATCGTAAAGTTAATTTGAGCTTTTCGCTCGCGTTTAGTTCAAGTTAAAAAATTTCACGGACTTTTAGGGTTTTAAAAAGCGTTTTGCCGCTTTTACGCCCGTCCGACGGAGCGCATGGGGCGCGGCCGCGCCGTCGGTCGATTTCAACGAAAAACACCCCTATTTTAATTTACCTACATTATAGCGCTAATTTGAGGGTTTGTCAAATGTTCTGTGTTTTCACGGGGTTAAATTTTTTATTTTTTCGATTGCAAAAAGCTTTTTTTTGTGTTATGATGTAGCGGGAGAAGGCGGGTTTTTAGAAAGCTCTTTTCCTTTAGAACAAAACGATACGAGAGCCGCAAAAAGGTGACGGATATTATGAAATACAATCTTGAAAAGAAAAACTATAAAAACTTTAAAGTGTTTAAAGATAACGTAAAAGAGCCGAGAGCGTATTTTATCCCTTTTAAAACTCTTGACGGCGCAAAGTCCGCGGACGTTAGAACGGAAAGATATACTTCCGATATAGTAACCGTTTTAAGCGGTCTTTGGGATTTTAAATTTTACAGCCGCGCTTCAAAAGTTCCCGATAAATTTGACGCTGGAAGAGTAAAATTTGACGAAATTAAAGTTCCGTCCGACTGGCAGAGGACGGGTTATCAGGAACCCGTTTATTTAAACTGCCCCTATGAGTTTAACACGGATCCGCCCCTTATACCCGAGGACTGCCCCGCCGGAATTTATAGGAAGAAGTTTAACCTTTCGGGCGAGGGAAAGACGTATATACTGACGTTTTTAGGCGCGTCGTCTAACATAGAAGTTTATTTAAACGGAAACTACGTAGGGTATTCGGAAGGGTCCCACAACACGTCGGAGTTTGATATAACCGAAAACGCGGTAAAAGGCGAAAACGAACTTTTGGTTCTTTCATATAAATGGTGCAACGGCTCTTTTTTAGAGGCGCAGGATATGTTTCGCGAGAACGGGATTTTCAGGGACGCGTATGTAAGCGAGTACGGCTCTTCCTATATTTACGATTATCAGGTTAAAACTAAAAAGAACGGCGAGTATTATAATTTAGAGTGTATAGCGGACGTGCCTTCGTATCAAAAAGGAAGTTCCGTTAAAATATCGCTTTATGACGGCGAAAACGAGATTTTTTCTTTAGAGAAAAAGGCCTCCAAGAAAATTAAATTCGACGTTGAAAATCTTAAAGTCGTCGAGTGGAACGCCGAAGAGCCTTATCTTTATAATCTTTATATCACCCTTTTTGAAAACGGGAACGAAGCGGAGAGCATAAGGAACCTAACGGGATTTAAAACCGTTGAAATTAAGAAAAACGTATTTTATTTTAACGGGAAGAATATTAAGATTAAAGGCGTAAACCACCATGACGCGAACCCTAAAACGGGTTACGTTATGACCGCGGAGGACTACGAAAACGACTTAAAACTTATGAAGGAGTTTAACGTAAACGCCATAAGGACCTCTCATTATCCTCCCGACCCAATAATGCTTATACTCTCCGATATTTACGGCTTTTATGTAATAGACGAGGCGGATATTGAAACGCACGGAATAAATGAAATTACCGGCAGTATGGATACTATTAGCTCCGATTCCGCCTGGAGACACCATTACCTGGACAGAGTTAAAAGGATGTATATGCGCGACAGGAACAGGGTTTCCGTTACCATGTGGTCTTTGGGAAACGAATCGGGCGGCTATAAATGCCAGGATTTCTGCTATGATTACTTAAAAAGCGTCTGCCCGGAAATACCCGTTCATTATGAAGGCGTTTCGGCGACAAAGAGAGTCGCTTACGACGTGTGTTCCGAAATGTACACTAAGCACGAGGATCTCCTAAAAATAGGTCAGTGCGACGGGCGCTACAGAGGAAGATACAAAAACGGGTCTAAAATCTCGACGACTCCTTACCTTGAAAAGCCGTTTTTTATGTGCGAGTACGCGCACTCCATGGGGCAGGGGCCGGGCGCTCTCATGGATTACTGGGACATAATATACGAATACGACAATCTTTTAGGCGGGTGCATCTGGGAGTGGTGCGACCACGCCGTGTATCATGAGCCCGACGATAAAAAGTACCCTTACGAATACACTTACGGCGGCGACCATAAGGAAAAGAGACATGACGGGAATTTTTGCGTGGACGGGCTGTTTTACCCCGACAGGACGCCTCACACCGGCGCTTTTGAGATGAAAGAAGTCTACAGACCGGTAACGGCCGAGTACAGCGGGCAGAATACCGTAAAACTTACTAATACGAACAGGTTTAAAAACGCTTCATACCTTAAGATAAGGTGGGTCCTTTTAAAGAACGGCTGTTTTAGCGACGAGGGGGAATTGTCGTCCGATATCGAGCCGATGGATACGGCGTCTTACACCCTAGCTTTAGGTCCGATGGACAACGAAAACGACTACGCTCTTAATATAATTTGTCTTGACGGCGACAGGGAAGTTTCAAGAGAGCAGCTTATTTTAAACGACGCGCCTTCAGGGTTTAAACCGATTGAAACGGGGATAATATCGGCGTCCACCGACGGGAACGTTGTGACCGTAAAGTTTATAGGCGGCGAAGCGAGATTTTCGTCCGAGAGCGGAAGTTTAATCTCATACAAAAAAGACGGGACGGAGTACATAAACCAGAATCCCGCGTCCGGGAGAAAGGGATTTTTGCCGACCGTTTTCAGAGCGCCTCTTGACAACGACGTCAACATTAAAGAAAAATGGGAAGAACTTAAACTTGACAGCGCCGAGATTACCAAGGACTCGTTTGAGGTCTGCTTGGAAGGCGCGGGAGTTTCGGTTATGACGGTATACAACATAAAAGGCGGGAAAAAAGACCTTTTCTGCTGCATCGTGTATTACTTAATAACGCCGGACGGGAATATAAAAGTAAGAGCCGCTTTAAATAAAGTAACGGACGACGAAACATATATTCCTAGGTTTGGTCTTACTCTTGAAGCGCCTAAGGAGTTTTGCAATATCGAGTACTACGGGAGAGGGCCCAAAGAAAACCTTCCCGATTTTAAGGCTCACGCGCCTATAGGAATCTATAAATCAAAAGTTCACGATATGCACGAGCCTTACATATTCCCGCAGAGCAACGGCGAACATTGCGACGTCAAGTGGATTAAAATAAGCGACGATTTAGGCCGCGCCATAAAAATATACGCCGAGGATAAAATTGCTTTTTCGGCTCACGATTACACCGAACAAAGCCTTTATAACGCGAAGCACAGAGAAGAGATAGTTTACGCCGATTCGTCCATAATAAACATCGACGGATACGTAAGAGGGACGGGAACGGCCAGCTGCGGTCCTCAGACGCTTTCGGAGTATTGCATCGACGAGGAGAGTATGCTTATCTTCGAGTTTTACGTGTCCATTGAGTAGAACGTTTTAATCCTAGTTTTATGAGTCAAACAATTAAAGACTGGCAGATATTTAAATGCCCGTATTGTTCAGAAGAATACTACGACCCCGACGCGAGAAAAGGGAAGAAAGTGGGCGATCCCTGCGTCGCCTGCCCCGCCTGCGGCAGAAAGTCATACAGGGAGTCGATCCTAGAGGCCGCTTTAATAGGGGCGGGCAGGTACTTTGACATAAGATTTTCGTCGTCTTACGGGAATTTAAGAATCGCCATAATAATTCTTTACGCCGCGTTTCTTTTTGTGATACTGTTAAAAAGAGATTTTTTAATATCGAGCGTTCTTTTAGCCGCGGCGTTCGGCGTGTTTTGCCTTTACGGAGTAATAAGAGTCATACATAAGAGGATTTTTGTAAAGTCCGACGAGTATAACGGCGAAATAGCAAGATCGTTGCAGCGTTTGGAAGACCTCGATTACGCCAGGTTCGTAATAGCGTCCCAAGGGATAGATAAAGACAGCGTATACTATTACGAAATAAAAAACAGTTAAAAATTCAATAACTTAGAAACGATGAAAGGACGACGTTATTATGAAAAAGCTTTCTTCTGTTCTTTTGGTTTTAATATTATTATCTTTCCCGATCTGCGCGTTTGCCGAAGCGCCCGCCGAGTCCATACCGAAAGTGGATATAAACTCGGTCGTAAATAAAGACGGCACGGTAAGCGTCACGGAGGAGTGGACGGTCGAATATATTGCCGCAGCGGATACTTTTGACAGGCAGTTTGACGTATATGGCGGCTCTAATCAAAAAATGAGCTTTGACGAAATAAAAGATATAACGGTTGCCATAAAAGAAGAGCAGGTTGGTAGCCAAGGGGGAAAAACAGAGCAGGCTAAAGAAGATCCGACGGGAAAAGGCGTAAACACGTTTAGAAGCGGACTTTCGGAAGACGGCGGGAGTTTTGATATTATTATAAATTCCCCGTCGGCTCAGGAAACCAAAGTTTACACAATATCATATACCATGACGGGCGCCGTTAAAAAAAGCGGCGGCAAAGCGATCTTCGCAACTACTATAATAGGCAAGAAATTCTTATATACAAGCAATAACGTAACCGTAAACGTAACTCTGCCCGCCGGAATAGAATCCAAGGACATTGAAACGGAAAACGGAAAAGTAAACGGAAGCAACGTCACGTTTAACATGAGCCGCGTTTACGACACGATGGACGTTGAGGTTTCGGTTCCGTCGAGCGCTTTTGACGACGGGGCTCTCGTTAAGTACTCGAGCGCGAAAGAAGGTCTTTCAAAGTTCGGAAATAAAGTTTTAGGCGTTCTGCCTTTTGTCATATGCGCCATAGTTATAATACTTTTAATCGTCGTTTTATTGTTTAGCGATAAAATAGTAAGGCGCGTTTACAATAAAAACGCGAAAGCCCTCGCGGTGAACCCCGAAAACATACCTTCCTCGCTGTCGCCTGATATTACTCCCTGCGCCGCTTATAAAATGCTCGTCCCGTATTCGAGAATTAAGCCTAAGTCGACCTCTAAAAAAGCGCCGTATCTTTTCGCTTTAGCTATTTTGGAGTGCCTCGACGACGGGTATATAAGACCCTTGGAAGACGGAAAAGGATTTATAATAGGCTCTCCCGAAGAAGCGCCCGATTATATTTTAAGCGTTTTGGGATTTTTAAAACACTTCAGCACGAAGAGCGGCAACAGATTCATAATAGACGACGACTTTGAAAAAAGAGTCAGCGCCGAGTGCTTCTCCAATTACGACCTTTTGACCAATTATATAATGACGTTCTATACTCTCGTCCCGTCCGTAAAGTCCAAGTTCTTTAAAGACGAACACAATAAGGATATTTATGAAAGCGCGTGCGCTCTAAAACTGAATTTAGAAAAAAATAAAGACGTGTCGACTTACTCCGACTGCTTTGACAGAGTGTTAAAAGGCTCTAAAGCGGGCGACGACGACGTATTCTCGTTTATGTTCTCTTCGTTATCGGCTGAAAAAGTCTTTAAGACGAATAAGAAGAGCGCCGGTTCGACTATTTCCAACGCTATTTACGATATATACAGTATCTACACAAAGTCAAAATAAATGAGGATTTTAGAATGCGTTCCCAATATCAGCGAGGGAAGAGACCCCGGTAAAATATCGTCCTTAGTAAACTCTGTAGCGGGCGTTTCGGGCGTGAAAATATTAGACGTAACGTCTGATTACGACCACAATCGGACCGTAATAACTTTCGCCGGAGAGCCTTTAAGCGTTTCGGACGCGGTTGTGGAGCTGTGTAAAAAAGCTCTTTCGCTGATAGACCTTAACAACCATAAGGGAGAACACCCGAGAACGGGCGCTTTGGACGTAGCGCCGTTCGTCCCTATTGAAGGCGTCGCCATGAAAGAGGCCGTAGAGATCTCTATATTGACGGGGGAGAGGATTTACAGGGAAACGGGAATACCCGTCTACCTTTATGAAAACTCGTCGGAGCGTCCGTACAGAAAAAACCTCGCGGACATAAGAAGAGGGGGGTTCGAGGGGCTTTTGGAAAAAACCAAAGACCCTCTTTGGAAGCCCGACTTTGGGGAAGGATTTCATAAAACGGCGGGAGTGGTAATAACGGGCGCCAGAGAATTTTTAGTGGCGTTTAATTTTCTTCTTAATACGGACGACGTTTTAACGGCGCGGGAAGTAGCCAAATCAATAAGAGAATCAAGCGGCGGTCTGCCGTGCGTAAAAGCGCTGGGGCTTTACCTTAAAAGCTCTAAACAGGCGCAGGTTTCGGTAAATCTTACGGATTTTAACAAAACTCCTCTTTTCGAGGTTTATGAGGCTGTGGACAGGGAGTCGAAAAAACGGGGAGCGCGTATAGCCTCAACTGAACTTATAGGTTTGATTCCGAAAAAAGCGATGATAGATTCCGCCGCCGGATTTTTAAAACTTAAAAATTACGATTACGATAAAAAAATCCTTGAAAATAATTTAGAGCGAAGATTTTTTACGGACGAGGCTTAACGCGAAGGAAAGAATATGGATAACGAATCTTTTGGAAATTCCGCAGCCAAAATAATAGGAATATCTGATTCTTACGAGAGAATACCCGCCGCAGCGGGGAGAATTTCCACAAGACAGGGCGACGCTTTGACGATTTTTTCACTATCGGACGATCCTCTGAAAAACTCAAAACTCATAAAAAAAGTCACAAGTTCGGGACATAATTCCACAATAGAACATACCGTGTTTAACATAGCTTTTAATAACGTTTCGGTATTCGCGGAACAGTTTATGATCGAGTTCAGGCTGGCGTCTTTTACGGTAAAATCAAGGCGGTATGTGGATTTCAGCAATATCGGGTACTACGTTCCAAAATTTAAGGACGATAAGCTTTACGGCAAATATAAGGAAACGATGGATTTTCTTTTTTCGGAGTACTCGTATTTTTTAGAGTCGGGCGTCCCCAAAGAAGACGCGAGATTCGTCCTCCCTTATTGCCTTAGGAGCAATTTTTACTGCGCGGCGAACGCGAGAGAGCTCCTTCACATTTTAAAGGCGATGATATTCGGAAGAGGTTCTTTATTCCCCGAAATAAAGAACCTGGGCGAACAGATACTAAGTCAGGTAAAGGAACTTACCCCCGGAATTTGCGAGGATTTTTTAGAGAGATCCAAAGACTATAAAGACGCTTTGGATTTGGATTTTAAAGTTGACGATAACTTAGAGACGACGGGCAAAAAGGAAAAAACGGAGATTTTATCTAAAACCGTAGAGCCTGAAAAGCTGATTGCCGAGACGGCTTTAATTTCATCGGGGGAGTATAGCGGCTATCAGATAGATAAAATTATAGAAAACGAGGAAAACGTTAAAAAAATTGTAGAGGAAGTTATTTTAAACGGAAGACCGAGAGCGCTGGAATCTGTAAATTACACTTTTAAAATAAACGGCGTATCGCTTTCCGGAATTACCCATTTCGCCCGGCACAGGATGCAGTCGCTTATAGTTCCCTCTCTTACCAAGGCGCGTTTGGACGAATATATAATTCCCGACACGATAAAACGGTCGTCGGAAATATTAAAAAGATATAAAAAATGCTTTAATAAAGCTTTAGAACTTTATGATTTTCTTAAAAATAACGGCGTGGAAAAAGAAACGCTCGTTTATACGCTTTTAAGCGGGAGCGTTCTCAATATCGCCCTTACCATGAACGGGCGGGAACTCCTTTTGTTTATTAAGCTCAGGACCTGCAACAGGGCGCAGTGGGAAATAAGAGATTTCGCTATTGATATGCTTATGAAACTGAGAAAGGAATCGCCTTTGGTTTTCGGGTTTTACGGTCCGGGGTGCTATTTGGGAGAATGCCCGGAAGGCGCTCTGTCCTGCGGGAAGCGGGCTGAGACAAGAAATTTCTTTAAAAATTTGCGATAAAACGTTCTTCTTTAAAATTTAAAGGTGATATAATGACAGATGATCTAAAAGGCGAAAATATAAAATCGCTTTACAAAGCCGTTTTAAGTCTTAAAGATATGAACGAGTGCGAGGCGTTTTTTAAGGATCTCTGCACGGAATCCGAGTTATGCGCGTTAGCGCAACGGCTCGCGGTGGCTAGACTGATATACGACGGGAAAAAATACGAGGATATAGAAAATCTTACGGGGGCGTCGCCCGTAACCATAAGCCGCGTAAAAAGGCATATGAGCAATTATACGCGCCTTGGAATACTAAAAAGGACAGAGAGCTGATGGGGTATTCCTCTTTAGCCGCCGTTTATGATAAACTGACTTTTAACGTAAACTATAAAAAACGAGCGGAGTATATTAAGAATATCCTTTACGGCGACGGGATTAAAAGCGGGCTTGTTCTTGATTTGGCGTGCGGCACGGGGAGCGTATCAAAGTACTTAAGCGAGTGGGGCTACGAGATGATTCTTTGCGACTTAAGCCCCGAAATGCTCGCCTTGGCGAGAGAAAAGAACCCCCGTTCGCTGATATTAAATCAGGACATGACGCGCCTAGACTTATATGGAACCGTGAACGCCGTAATATGTTCGCTCGACTCCATAAATCACTTGACAAAAGAGGACGACGTAAAGAAGACTTTTGAGAGGGCGTCGCTGTTTACCGAAAAAGGCGGAGCGTTTCTTTTTGATATCAACACTCACTTTAAAGCGAGAGAGATTTTGGCGTCTAACACTTTTATTTATGAAAAAGACGACGTTTACTGCGTGTGGCGAAACAGTTACGACGAAACGTCAAGTATTACGGATATAAGTCTTGATATATTTAAGGAGTCGGGCGGGTATTACAAGAGAACGAAAGATTATTTTTCGGAACGGGCGTATAAAATTGAAGATTTAGTAAAATGGCTTAGCGGCGCGGGATTTTATGTCAAAAATATTTACGACGATATGACGTTTAATAAACCGAAAGACAATTCACAAAGAGTTTATATTGATGCCGTAAAATTATAAGGAGCTAAAATGGACATACTTACGCGGTGTATATCGTCGGACGGGTCTTTAATGGTAATGGCCGCCGACACGACGGACGCCATAGAAAAGGCGAGAGAAATTCACAATACGTCCAAGGTTTGTTCCGCCGCGCTGGGAAGGCTCCTTACTGCCTCCGCCATGATGGGAAGTATGTTAAAGGGCGAGGGCGACAGTTTAACTCTTAAAATAAACGGGGGCGGACCTATAGGCTCGATTATTGCGGTATCGGACGGCTCATGCGGTATTAAAGGCTATTGCGTAAACTCTAACGTCGAATTGCCTCTTAACAATAAAGGCAAATTAGACGTGGGAAAAGCCGTAGGCAAAAACGGGTTTTTAACGGTAATAAAAGATTTAGGGCTTTCAGAGCCGTATATAGGGCGGGTTCCTATTGTTTCTGGGGAAATCGCCGAGGATATTACTTCTTATTTCGCCATAAGCGAGCAAACCCCGAGCGTCTGCGGCTTAGGGGTACTGTGCGCGAAAGATAAATCGATAATAAAAGCCGGGGGATTTTTAATAGAGCTTCTCCCGGGCTGCTCCCAAGAAGCCATAGATAAAGTCGAAAACGATATTAGGGGAATAGATTCGGTAACAAAAATGCTTACCGACGGTCTGTCGCCTTATGAAATGTGTTTAAAGCTGCTGCCGTCTTTTAAAATCGAGAAATTAGAGGAATTTTATCCCAAATACAGGTGCGACTGCTCCAAAGAGAGAGTAATTAACGCGTTGACGGCGGCGGGAAAAAGCGAACTTAAGGATATGTCCAAGGATGAGAACACGGAAGTTAAATGTCAGTTTTGCAATAAGGTATACAATTTTTCGAGCGATGAGATATTAGATATCGCGAGTAGAATTTAGAACGTTTCAATTTGATTTTAAGATTTTTTACCATAATTAAAAGGACAGAAAATTTCGTCCTTAAAAGGGAGGACAAAAAGTGAACAGAGGCATTATGTGCTCAAGATGCGGCAAACGTCCCGCCGTGGTGTTTATATCCAAAGTACAGGGCGACGAAACTACGGGCGGCGAAGGACTTTGCATTAAATGCGCGATGGAGCTTAATATAGGTCCCATAAAGCAATTTATGGAGAAAATGGGAATAACCGAGGAAGATATTGACGCGGTAAGCGACCAGCTGAGCGAGGCTATGGAGTCAATGGACGGCGTGGACGGCTTCCAGTTTGGCGGAGCGGGAACTTTCCCGTTTATGGGTGGAATATTAAACCAAAACCAAAACCAAAACGATAAAAATTTAACGCCTAAAAACCAAAACGCGAATATGGGGACTAATAATTTCGAAAAAGAAAAACAGTCCAATAAAAGACGAACCGGCAAGCAAAAATCGGAAAGACAGCGCAAATTTATAAATCTTTATTGCACCGACCTTACGAAAAAAGCGAGAGAGGGCGGCATTGACGCCATAATCGGCAGGGAGGACGAGATATACAGAGTTACTCAGATTCTTTGCAGAAGGACTAAAAACAACCCCTGCTTAATAGGCGAACCCGGCGTAGGCAAAACCGCCATAGCGGAGGGTTTGGCTATAAAAATCGCGTCGGGCGACGTGCCGGCTAAGCTCGCCAATAAAGAACTTCACTTACTTGACCTTACGGCGTTAGTCGCGGGAACGCAGTTTAGAGGGCAGTTTGAAAGCCGAATTAAGGGTCTTGTGGAGGAAGTAAAATCCGAGGGAAACATAATTCTCTTTATCGACGAAGTTCACAATCTTGTGGGAGCGGGCGACGCTGAAGGGTCTATGAACGCCGCGAACATATTAAAACCCGCTCTTTCCAGGGGCGAGATCCAGGTTATAGGCGCTACGACGTTTACCGAGTATAGAAAGCACATTGAAAAGGACTCCGCTCTTGAAAGACGTTTTCAGCCCGTTAAAGTCGAAGAGCCCTCCATTGACGATACTTTTAAAATGCTCAAGGGGATTAAAGGATATTATGAGCTTTACCATAGGGTCAGGATCTCGGATAGGCTTCTTTATCTCGCCGTTACTCTTTCGGAAAGATATATTAACGACAGATTCTTACCCGATAAGGCCATAGATCTTCTCGACGAGTCGTGTACATGCGCGAATCTTCGCAACAAGGCGATAAGTCAATGTGAAATTAAAGAAAAAAGACTCGCCGAGTTAAAAGCGAGAGAAGAAGAACTACAGACAAATTCCGAGAACGCCGAGCCCGATTATGAGGAACTGGCGGAAGTGAGAACGGAGATACTTTCTTTGGAAGAAGAGCTTCCGGCCTTAAGGGAAAAGGCCTCCGACAACGAGGTTTTAGAGGATGATCTCGCCAAAGTTATAAACCTTTGGACGGGAATACCCGTAAGAAAAATAATCGACTCCGACCTCGACAAATTGGCCGATATGGAGACCCACTTAAAAACGAGGATAGTGGGTCAGGACGAGGCTATAGAATCGGTCTGCGCCGCGATTAAACGTAATAAAATCGGCGTCAACCCCAATAAACGCCCGGCGTCGTTTATATTCGTGGGACCTACCGGAGTTGGAAAAACGGAACTTGTAAAACAGCTCGCGAACGAACTTTTTGACACGCCCGAAACGCTTATCAGGCTCGATATGTCGGAGTTTATGGAAAAACACAGCGTTTCAAGGATAATAGGTTCTCCGCCCGGATATGTGGGGTATGACGAGGCGGGGCAGCTCACTGAAAAAGTCAGAAGAAAGCCGTATTCCGTTATTCTTTTTGACGAAATCGAAAAAGCTCACCCCGACGTTATGAATATCCTTCTTCAGATTCTTGACGAGGGCAAGACGAGCGACGCGCAGGGGAGAACGGTCGATTTTTCGAATACCGTAATAATTATGACGTCCAACGCCGGAAGCGAGAACAGAGAAGGCGCCATGGGCTTCGCCAAGGAAAAAGGCGACGTATCCAAAGAAAAAGCTTTAAAGGGGCTGCACGAGTTCTTAAGGCCGGAGTTTATAGGAAGAGTAGACGAAGTTATAGTATTTAACGCCTTAACGGACGACAACTATAGAAAAATCGCGAAGATTTTAATCGACGATCTTATTCCCGGTCTTAAAGACAAAGGCATAACTCTTACATACGACGACGACGTTCCGGCTCTTATCGCCAAAATTTCTTCAGACGGAGAGAGAGGAGCGAGGGATATTAGAATCGCCATCAGGAAGAATATAGAAGACGCTATCGCAAATCTCATTATAGAAAACAGAAATATAAACGTAAGCGAAATTAAAATCACGACCGAAGACGGGAAAATTGTCTTAAAAAGCGTGTAAGCATTACAACGAATTAAAAAAGCGCGCGCTCTTTTAGGGTATCGCGCTTTTAAAAAACTTAGCCGGTGGCAAAAATGGCGAAACAAAAAACTGTTTACATTTGCGGCGAATGCGGGTACGAATCGCCTAAATGGATGGGAAAATGCCCCTCTTGCGGCGAGTGGAACACTATGGAGGAAGTCGCGGTAAATCCCTCGTCTTCTTTAAACGAGAGAACCTTTAAGGGGGAAATTGAAAAGCCCCTTCCCATGGATAAAATAAGCGAAACTTCCGACATAAGATACGACACGGGCATATCGGAATTAAACCGCGTTCTGGGGGGAGGGCTTGTAAAAGGCTCGTTAGCGTTAATAGCGGGAAATCCCGGGATTGGGAAATCGACGATTCTTCTTGAAACTTGCGCGTTTTTATCTAAAACTAAAAAAGTGCTGTACGCGTCGGGCGAAGAGTCCGCGAGTCAAATTAAATTAAGAGCGGGGAGACTGGGGATAAAATCGCCCGATATTTTGATTTTAGCGAGTAACGACGCGGAGTATATAAACGAAGTCGTTAAAACCGATAAGCCCGACGTCGTCGTAATAGATTCAATTCAAACGGTAAGCATATCTTCAGTCCCCTCCTCGGCGGGAAGCGTAACCCAGACTAGGGAATGCACGAATCTTTTTATGAGAACCGCGAAAACTCTCGGAATACCGTTTTTTATCGTGGGACACGTCAATAAAGACGGCAATATAGCGGGTCCTAAAGTTTTGGAGCATATTGTGGACACGGTTCTTTATTTTGAGGGCGAAAGGGAAACGTCGTACAGGATTTTAAGAGCCGCTAAAAACAGATACGGCTCCACGAACGAGATTGGCGTTTTCAGTATGACCGACAAAGGGCTTATTGAAGTCCCCAACCCGTCGGAATCGCTTTTAGATGGAAGACCAAGGAACGCGCCGGGCGTTTCGGTTATGTGCGTCATGGAAGGGACCAGACCTATTTTAGCGGAAGTTCAGGCGCTAGTCACTCCCAACAATTACGGAAATCCAAGGAGAATGACTAACGGGTTCGATTTCAACAGAATGTCGATGTTGATCGCCGTTTTAGAAAAGCGGGCGGGGTATTATTTCGCGAACACCGACTGCTATTTAAATATTGTAGGCGGGATAAAAATAAACGAAATAGCGTCCGATTTGCCCGTGGCGCTCTCTTTGGTTTCTTCCCTTAAAGATATGATTTTAAAAGACGACGTCACGGCGTTCGGCGAAATAGGTCTGGCGGGAGAGATAAGAAGCGTGCCGTCCGCCGCCGAGCGTGTTAAAGAAGCCGTAAGGCTGGGATTCAGAAAAATAATAATTCCATATAACAATTACAAGACGCTTCCGTCGGAACTTAAAAATCAAGCCGATATCGCGGGCGTCGGCGGAATAAGGGACGCTTTCAGGGAAGTCGTACTGTAAAGAGGATCTTTTAATTGAACAAAAAAAACGTTATCGCCTCATGTCTTTCAAGGGAAAGCAAACTTAAACTTTTAGATTTGGGATTAGACGTTTTGGAGTTCCCCGAAAATCCGGCTTTAGGGGAGAATATCGCCAATCACTCCGATTTATCGTTTTTGTTTTACGGCGAAAATACGCTGTTTACAGCGCCCCGGATGAAAAAATACCTCGATAATTTTAGGAACTTAAATCTTGACGTCGTAGAATTGCCCGAAAGTTTAGGTTCCGTCTATCCAAACGACGTCCGGCTTTGCGCCGCCGTTTTCCCTCAATTTATAATACTTAACGAAAAAACAATATCGCCGTTTTTATTGGATTTTTTTAAAAGTAAAAATAAGTACGTAATAGACGTAAATCAAGGGTATGTAAAATGCTCGGTAACGGCGGTATCGGACGAGGCTTTAATTACGGACGACGAGTCTATTTATAAATCTACCGTAAATTTAGGTTTAGACGTTTTAAAAGTCGAGAAAGGCTCCGTAAAATTAAAAGGATTTGAATACGGTTTTATAGGCGGCGCGTCGGGGAAAATTTCTAAAAATATTATAGCGTTTAACGGAAATATAAAAAAACATAAGAATTATAATGAAATAATGGAATTTTTAGGTAAGCGCAACGTAAGAGCCGTATCGCTCAATGAAAACGAGCTTCGCGATATAGGCGGGATATTGCCGCTTTACGACCCGTTTTAGAATCGGAGGAAAGACAATGAAAAAAAATAACGTAAGCAATCCGCTCTCTAATATTTTGGCTTTTTCGACGCTCTTTATATTAACGAGGGCCGTAAAAAGAGTTATTAAAAAGTACTATATAAGACAGGAATATAACTTTAGATATTAAGCGGGATTTTTGGACTTATATTCCGTAAACAAAAATATACTAATTAAATCGCCTTATTTACCAACGTATTTGGCGATTTTGTCGCTTGATAAAAGTTTCACAATATAGTATTATAAAAATGGTAAAAAAGTAAATTTAAGGAGAAATTACCATGAGCGTCTTAAATAAAAAAACGATTGAAGACATCGACGTAGCGGGCAAAAGAGTTCTTGTGCGCTGCGATTTTAACGTAAAAATGGAAGACGGCGTTATAACGAACGACAAGAGAATCGTCGCGGCCCTTCCGACCATAAAATATCTTATCAACAATAACGCTAGAGTTATACTTTGCTCGCACCTGGGAAGACCTAAAGGGGCGTTTGACCCGCAGTTCTCCATGAAGCCCGTAGCCGAGAGGCTCTCGGAGTATTTAGGCAAAGAAGTAAAGCTCTCAGACGACGTGGTGGGCGAGAGCGCTCATAAGATAGCTAACGAACTTAAAGACGGGGAAGCGGCGCTGCTTGAAAACGTCCGCTTTGAGCCGGGCGAAACCAAAAACGACCCCCAGCTTTCAAAGGCTTTCGCGTCTCTCGCGGATATTTACGTAAACGACGCTTTCGGCTCGGCGCACAGGGCGCACTCCTCCACGGCGGGCGTCGCCGATTATCTCCCCTCGGCGGTAGGATACCTTATGCAAACCGAGATAGATATTATGGGAAGAGCCCTTGAAAACCCCGAGAGACCGTTCGCGGCCATTTTAGGAGGGGCTAAAGTTTCCGATAAAATAGGCGTTATCGAAAATCTCTTAGACAAATGCGATACTCTTATTATCGGCGGCGGCATGGCTTATACGTTTTTTAAAGCGTTAGGGCATACCGTGGGAACTTCCATTTGCGAAGACGATAAGGTGGATCTCGCTAAAGGTCTTATGGCGAAAGCTAAGGAAAAAGGCGTGAATTTACTTATCCCCATAGACAACAGAGTCGGACGCGAATATAAACCCGACGCCGAACATATGATGGTGGATTCCGACGATATTCCGGAAGGCTGGATGGGGCTCGATATAGGGGCTAAAACAGAAAAGCTTTTCGCGGACGCTATAAAGAGCGCTAAAACGATAGTCTGGAACGGGCCCATGGGCGTTTCGGAGTGGGATAATTTCGCGAGCGGAACTATCGCCGTGGCGAAAGCCGTCGCGGAAGCCACGGAAAACGGCGCTACGTCCATTATAGGCGGCGGGGACTCGGCGGCGGCCGTAAAGAAACTCGGCTTTGACGATAAAATGACGCATATATCGACAGGCGGCGGAGCTTCTCTTGAGTTCTTAGAGGGTAAAGAGCTTCCCGGAATCGCTTGTATAGATGAAAAATAATAAGTTTATATATATATATATCACTTAATCGAAAGGATAAGCGCTTATGAATAAATCGCTTCGAAAAGCCGTTATAGCCGGCAACTGGAAGATGAATAAAACGCCGTCGGAGGCCAAAGCTCTTATTGAAGAGATGAAACCTCTTTTAAAGGACGCGGACTGCGACGTCGTGTTGTGCGTACCGTACTTAGACGTTTTCGCGGCGTTAGAGGCCGTTAAAGGAACTAATATAAAAATAGGCGTTGAAAACTGCCACTGGGCTGAAAGCGGCGCGTTTACGGGGGAAGTCTCCGCCAAAATGATTAAGGAGGCGGGCGTTCCTTACGTTATTATAGGACACTCCGAGAGAAGGCAGTATTTCGGGGAAACGGACGTAACGGTTAACAAGAGAGTGAGAGCCGCTCTTAACGAAGGGCTTACCGTTATACTTTGCGTGGGAGAGTATTTAGAGCAAAGAGAGCAGGGTATTACGCCGGAAGTCGTCCGTCTTCAGACCAAAATCGCCTTAGGCGGCGTTGCTAAAGATGAGCTTAAAAATATAATTATCGCTTACGAGCCCGTGTGGGCCATAGGCACGGGAAAAACCGCCACGGCCGACGAAGCTAACGAAGTAAACGGAATAATAAGAAAACTTATAGAGGAGCTTTACGGGCGCGACGCTGCGGACGCTATTACCATACAGTACGGCGGATCAATGAACGCCAAGAACGCTCGCGAACTTTTAGAAAAAGAAGACGTCGACGGGGGCTTAATAGGCGGCGCGTCTCTTAAAGCTTATGACTTTTCGGTCATAGTAAAAGCGGCGAGCGAAAATTAAAATATTTTAAGTTTAATCGCACGGTGATTTAATTTTGAAAAAACCTTATGTTTTATGTATAATGGACGGCTTCGGGAGCAATCCCGGAGCTAAAGGAAACGCCATTGAGGCCGCGAAAACGCCCAACCTCGATAAGATTATCTCCAAGAACCCGTGCGCGCTGATCGGCGCGTCGGGACTCGACGTAGGTCTTCCCGACGGTCAAATGGGCAACTCGGAAGTAGGCCACACCAATATCGGGGCTGGAAGAGTAGTTTATCAATCGCTCGTTAAAATATCCAAAACAATAGAGGATAACGAGCTTATTGAAAACGAGCCTATTTACGGCGCTATGAAGGCCTCTATGGAAAACAATACCGCGCTTCACTTAATCGGGTTGTTGTCGGACGGCGGCGTTCACAGTCATATAGAGCATCTTTTCGGTCTTCTTAAAATGGCCAAAGATTTAGGGCTTAAAAAAGTTTACGTACACGCGATAACGGACGGCAGGGACGTTTCGGTCGAGTCGGGAGCGGGATTTGTAAAGGAATGCGTTAAAAAATTCCGGGAGCTGTCGTTGGGCAAAATCGCGACTATCTCGGGCAGATACTACGCGATGGACAGGGATTTCGCCTGGGACAGGGAGGAAAAAGCGTATTCCGCCATGGTTTACGGCGAGAGCGAAGAATATTTTGACGATCCTGTTAAGGCTGTGGAAAGTTCTTACGGCAAAGGCGTTACCGACGAGTTCGTAGTTCCGGTGGTAATCGATAAAGAGGGCGTTATTAAGCCTAATGATTCGGTGATATTTTTTAATTTCCGCCCCGACAGAGCGAGGCAGCTTACGAGATCTCTTGTAGACCCCGACTTTGACGGCTTTAAAAGAAAGCTCGGCTTTTTCCCGCTTAATTATGTGACGATGACGCAATACGACGCCGCTATGCCCAACGTTTCGGTGGCGTTCCCGCCGGAAGAACTTAAAATGACGATGGGGGAGTATATCTCCTCTCTCGGCAAAACGCAGTTAAGAATCGCCGAGACGCAGAAGTACGCACACGTTACGTTTTTCTTTAACGGCGGAGTTGAGACGAAATTTAAAGGCGAGGACAGGATTCTTATACCATCCCCGGACGTGCCGACGTTCGACTTAAAGCCCGAAATGAGCGCTTACGAAGTCACGGACGCGGTAGTTGAAAAAGTACTTTCGGGCGAATACGACGTTATAATCATAAATTACGCGAACTGCGACATGGTGGGACATACGGGAATTTTCGACGCCGCCGTGAAAGCTGTGGAAGCCGTGGACGCGTGCGTGGGAAGACTCTGCGACGCGGTTATTAAAATGGGCGGAAAAATGATAATAACCGCCGACCACGGCAACGCCGATAAAATGCTCGACGAAAATGGAGAGCCGTTTACTCCGCACTCAACGAATCCCGTGCCGGTTATAACGGTAGGGCAGGATAAGCCTTTAAGAAAAGGCGGGAAACTTTGCGATCTTTGCCCTACTCTTCTTATGATGATGGATCTTCCCAAACCGCCAGAAATGACGGGCGAGAGTCTTATCATAAATTAAAAGTCGCCTAAAAAGTTTAAAATTTATTTTGTAATTTACTGTCAAACGGTTAAAATTTCAGATATACTCGCGCGAATTAAATACGGGGGCGTTTTTATGGGTTTTGTCGACATACTGAAGAGAATCGTCTCGACTATTACTTCCTTTATCTTAATGATTTCGTCGCTGTTTAACGGCATAGGCGGCGGCGCGAAAGCCGTTAAAAACGTGATTTACATGATTGGCGACGGCATGGGATCGAACCATCTTGAAATGGCGAAACACGAGAGAAATATTTCTCTTGCGATGGATACTTTCCCGCAAAAAGGATACGCCATGACGTACTCGGCGAGCGACGAAATTACCGACAGCGCGGCAGGCGCCACGGCTTTGGCGTGCGGGGTTAAGACTTATAACGGGGCTATAGGCTACTACTGGGATCAGGATACGCAGTTCCACAAAAATAAAAACACTCACCCTAAGAGCATTACGGAGTTGGCTGAAGAAAACGGGCTTAAAACGGGAATCGTTACTTCGGATTATAATTCTGGCGCCACCCCGGGAGGATTTTCAGCTCATACCGACAGCAGGAATAACGCCCACGCCATAAACGATCAGCAGCTTAAGTCGGGGATAGATTTAATATGGGGCAGGGCCGAGAGCGACGGCTACGTAACCAAGTCTAAAGCCGAGGCGGCGGGGTATGTTTACGTAGACTCCGTAACGTCCATGGACAGCGTTAGATCCTATCAAAAAAGCTATGGACAGTTTACGGACAGCGTTTATCACACTTACCAGAAGAACAGTAAGACGCCTACCTTGTCGCAAATGGCGGAACACGCTATAGATATTCTCTCAAGCTCCAATAAAAAAGGCTTTTTCCTTATGATTGAAGGCGCTCACATCGACAAAAAATCGCACAGCGGCGATATGGCGGGAGCGGCGGAGGCTTTGGAAGAATTTGACAGAGCCGTTAAAAAGGCTCTTGATTTCGCGAAGGAAGACGGTCATACGCTCGTGGTCGTTACGGCCGACCACGAAACGGGCGGAATTACCAAAGAAGCGGACGGCTCGTATGTTTTTACAAGCGGCGGCTCTCATACCGACGCAAACGCGCCTGTTTTGGCTTACGGACCGTATGATTTTATTAAAAGCGGGGAAGTTATAAATAATATCGAGATCCCCGTAAGAATCGCCGACGCGCTGGAATTCGGCAAGAACAGCCTTCCCTGCGAAGTAAAAAATTAAACCTTAAATTTTAAGACGCACGCCCTTATTTCGGTGAACATGATGGACAAAACTCAAAAACGCTGGTCGTTCATAGTGAACGTAATTTATTTCGCGATATTTTTAGGCGCGTTCTATCTGTTTATGAAGTACGCGTTCTGGACGTTTACTCCGTTTATGGTGGCGCTCGTTATCGCGGCTATACTTCAAAAACCTCTTAAATTTTTAACTAAATCGAAAAAAAGTCCCAAAGGATTGATAAGTTCGCTGCTTTCGCTTTTAGTATTCGCCGTTCTCTTTGGGGCGGTGGCTTTAGGCGGCGTGTGGGTCGTAAGCTCCATAAAAGACCTTATTACGTATTTTACCGACAGGTGTTCTAATTTAGTCGAGTTCTTTGAAGTCCTTAAAAACGCTTACCTTAATCTTGATATAGCCGATAAACTCCCGCCCGAGATAAACGACGCGGTGTTAAACGGGATAGATTATTTAAGCGACTACTTTATGAGCGGCAAAATAGTAACCGCTATAACCGACAACATTTCTAAAATTATAGTTCCGATAAGCGGAGTGATTTCAACGGTGCCGTCGGTCGTGTTAGGGGTTATAATTTCCGTTGTCGCGACTTGCTTTATGACGTCGTCTTTTGAAGACATCAAACAGTTTGTTTTAAGGCAGATACCGAAAGAAAACAGGAACAAAGCCATAAAAGCAAAAAAAATCCTCATTTCATCGTTAGGCAAAATGATGAGAGCCTACGCCGCGATTATTCTTATCACTACTTGCGAACTCTCGTTAGGTCTTTATATTTTAAAGCTGATAGGCGTAAACGACGGATCGCATATAATAATCATAAGCTTTCTTATTGCTTTAATCGACATCGTTCCCGTATTGGGCACGGGCACCATCATAATCCCCTGGAGCATATATTCTCTTGTGACCGGCAATATAGGAATGGGCGTAGGTCTTCTTATAATGTACGCCGTGATAACCGTTGTAAGACAGATAATAGAGCCTAAGCTGGTGGCCGGTCAAGTGGGAATTTCGCCCGTAGTCACCATTATATCGATGTATGTGGGCATTAAGCTGTTTGGCGCAATAGGGATATTTATCCTGCCGTTCTTTGTGATTATCGTTAAACTTTTAAACGACGAGGGGATAATACATTTATTTAACTCAAAGCCCGAAGATATAAATAAATTTGAAAAAGCCGAACAAGAGGCCGCTGAAAAGAAAAATAAAAAGCGTAAAAAAGGACAAAAGGAAACAGACGAAAGCGAAGAAATAAAAGAAGACAATGAAATAAACGAAAACAATGAGATAAAAGAAGACGACATGAACGAAGAAACACATGAAAATAATGACAGCGATAAAAACACATAAAATTTAAGGAGTGACGTCTATTTTTAACGACGCTAAAACGGGGGCGGAAGATTGCAAACTCGCCGTTCTCATAGACGCGGATAATATACCGCATTCGTATGTAAAAGGGATTATGTCTGAAATAGCGCGTTACGGAACGCCCGCCGTTAAGAGAATTTACGGCGATTGGACGAGACCCGACCTCTCTGGTTGGAAAAAAGTACTTTTGGAGAACGCCATATCCCCTATGCAGCAGTACAGTTATACGACGGGGAAGAATTCGACTGATTCGGCTATGATAATCGACGCTATGGATATTCTTTACGAGGACAACGTGGACGGGTTTTGCATAGTGTCGAGCGACAGCGATTTTACAAGGCTTTCAACAAGGCTCAGAGAATCGGGTAAAAAAGTTATAGGATTGGGCGAAAAGAAAACGCCGAAACCGTTTATAGCGGCCTGCGATAAGTTTATCTACCTTGAAATTCTTGAAAACGAGCATAAGGACGAGGAGAAGAAAGACAGGTCGGTTAAAACAAAAAAAGAGACCGTTAAAAAAGTCCCTAAAAACGTTTTAAAACTGATTGAAAATTCCGTAAACGACATGGCGGACGACGACGGGTGGGCGTTTTTAGGAGAGATTGGAAATATTATCCTTAAAAAAGAACCGGCGTTTGACGCGAGAAATTACGGCTACGATAAGCTTACGCCCTTAATCGACGCTACGGGGCTTTTTGAAATTGACAGACGAAACACGGGAAATCCGGCGGTAAAGCATATTTATATAAGATCGAAGAATTTTCAGAAAGATTAAATAATTTAAAATTTCCCGCTTTTGTTTTAAGCGGGATTTTATTAAAAGAATGTTAAACAATTATAAAGAAAAAACGCATAATTTTTTGATGGATTTTAACTTTTTTCGATTATCGTATTGATTTTAGTTTTAATTTGTTTTAAAATTAACGATAGGTTTGATTAGGGGGTTTTAGTATGGCGCTTGTCGCTATGTCCCGCATACTCGATTGGGCGAGAGAGAATAACTGCGCCGCCGGAGCTTTCAGCGTCGGTAATATGGAAATGATTATCGGAGCCGTAAAGGCCTCCGAGGAACTTTCCGTACCGATTATTCTTCAAATCGCCGAAAAAAGACTTAAACAGTCGCCCCTTCATCTTATGGCGCCAATGATGATTTCCGCGGCCGAAAACGCGAAAACGCCCGTCGCCGTGCATCTTGACCACGGAATTACAATAGAATGTGTAAAAGAAGCGCTTGATTACGGATTTACGTCCGTAATGCTCGACGCTTCTCTTTTTTCTTTTAAAGAAAATATTGCAAAAACAAAGGAAGTTAAAAATTTAGCCGAAAAGTACGGCGCCACGGTCGAGGCGGAGTTGGGAGTAGTGGGAGGAAACGAGGGCGACAGTAAAAAGCACGAAATTCTCTGCACCGACCCCAAGGACGCTAAAATATTTTTAGACGAAACCGGCGTAGATTGCCTCGCGGTCGCCATAGGAAACGCCCATGGGAATTACCCCGTATTGCCTCAATTAAGATTCGACGTGTTGGAAGAAATAAATAAAGCCGTCGATAAGCCGCTTGTTTTACACGGCGGCACGGGGATTACCCCCGATATGTTCAGGAAAGCTATTTCATTAGGGGTAAGAAAAATAAACATAGCTACGGCGAGTTTCGACGCTTTGGCCAACGGAGCGAAAGAGTATTCGCTGTCTAAAGATAAGCCCGATTACTTTGAACTTTCGCCTTTTATGTCGGAGGCCGTTTATAAAAATATAAAAAAGCATATTGAAATTTTCAGTTGTAATAGTTTAACAAGCGAAACGGAGTGAAGAAGAGTTGAAATATATTGAGTTCGACAACACGAAAGAATTCGATTTAATACCGTTAGGGAGAGTGGCGATTGACTTTAACCCGACGGACATGAACAGACCGCTTTCGGAAAGTTCTAATTTTAACAAGTACGTGGGCGGCTCGCCCGCCAATATCGCCGTGGGTTTAGCGAGGCTCGGCAAAAAAGTAGGTTTTATAGGGAAAGTCTCGGACGACCAGTTCGGCGATTACGTTATAAATTATTTTAAAAAAGACGGGATAGACGTAAGCCATATTACAAGGAGCAAAAACGGCGAAAATCTGGGTCTTACGTTTACCGAAATCAAATCGCCGGGAGAGAGCAGCATTTTAATGTACAGAGAGGGCGTTGCGGATTTAATGCTGCACCCGGACGACGTTGACGAAGAGTATATTAAAAGTACTAAAGCGCTTTTGATTTCAGGCACGGCTCTTTCTATGAGTCCGTCTAGAGAGGCCGCGTTAAAGGCTATGCTTTTAGCTAAAAAGAACGGCGTTCCGCTTATATTTGACATTGACTTCAGGGATTACACGTGGAAAAATAAAGATGAAATTTCGATTTATTACTCTTTAGTCGCGGAAAACAGCGATATCATTTTAGGAAGCCGGGAGGAATTCGACCTTACCGAAAGCGTGACGGGAGCATGTTCTTCCGACGAGGAGAGCGCCAAACTCTGGACTTCTTATAGCGCTAAAATCGTGGTAATTAAGCACGGGAAAGAGGGTTCCACCGCCTACACGAACGACGGGAAAAAGTTTACCGTAAAGCCGTTTCCCGCTAAAAAGCTAAAAGGTTTCGGCGGCGGGGACGGTTACGCGTCGTCGTTTATAAGAGCCTTATTAGACGGGTTAGACGTAATCGACGCGTTAGAGTACGGCTCGGCGTCCGCCTCAATGCTCATTTCGGCTCACAGCTGTTCGGAAGCTATGCCGACGCTGCCCCAGGTTGAAAGATTTATCTCCGACGCCAAAGAAAAGTACGGCGAAATGGTAGTAAGGGGCTAAAGAGCTTTTTATTAAATTTTGATCAGAAAGAAAGTGTAAAATTTATGTTCGAGATTCCTGTTGTAAACGAAAACAGGGAGAAGGTACTTTGCGAGAAAAACGGCAAAAATAAAAATATGCTTATGGATATTAAGGTAAAATATCTTAAGGCGGGGGAAAGCGTAGATTTTTACGACGAAACGGACGAAACGGCCGTCCTTTTGACGGAAGGGAAAGTCGTTTTTAAATGGGGCGAGAACTCTGAAACAGGGGAAAGAAAAGACCCGTTCGACATGAAACCCTATTGCCTTCACGTTTCTAAAAACACGAAATTCTCCGTAAGCGCCGTACTGGACAGCGAAATCGTGATACAAAAAACCGACAACGAAAAAGAATTTTCGCCTTCTTTTTATAATCCCGAAAACTGCCTTTATCAGGAATTCGGGAAAGACCAATGGGACGGGGCGGGACACAGAGTTGTTTCGACTATGTTCGACAACGATAACGAGCCCTGGTCAAATATGGTCATGGGGGAGGTTTTCAACAAGCCCGGCAGGTGGTCGAGCTATCCCCCTCACCATCATCCGCAGCCCGAGGTTTACTATTACAGGTTTGACAAGCCTTCGGGGTTTGGGGCTTGCTTCAACGGCGATAAAGCGTATAAAAGCGTAGACGGTTCGTATTGCGCTATAACCGGCGGCGAAGATCACGAGCAGGTAGTCGCTCCGGGATATAATATGTATTACGTCTGGATGATAAGACATCTGGAAGGCGACCCGTGGTATAAAACGACGAGAATTGTGTCTGACGAACATAAATGGCTTACAAAATAAAATGATTATCTTAAAAAGGTGATAGATATGTCGGTAATGACTGTGGCGCAGGCTCTTGTTAAATTTCTTGATAATCAATATGTTTCTTTCGACGGGAAAGAAAATAAATTTGTGGACGGAATCTTCACGCTGTTCGGTCACGGGATAGTCGTGGGATTGGGTCAGGCGCTCGACGAGAACCCCTTAGGACTTAAGGTTTTTCAAGGAAAAAACGAGCAGGGGATGGCTCACGCCGCGACTTCCTACGCGAAACAAAACAACAGGCTGAGGATTATAGCGTGTTCGTCGTCCATCGGGCCGGGTTCCGCCAATATGGTGACCGCCGCCGCTACGGCGACCGTCAATAACATACCGCTTTTGCTGTTCCCCGCCGATACGTTTTCGACGCGTCAGCCGGATCCCGTCCTTCAGCAATTTGAGCAGCCGTATTCGCTCTCGGTTACAACTAACGACGCGTACAAGCCCGTTTGCCGCTACTGGGACAGGATAGCGAGACCGGAACAATTGATGACCGCCATGATAAACGCCATGAGGACGCTTACGGATCCGTCCTGCACGGGAGCCGTTTGCGTATCGCTCTGTCAGGACGTGGAAGGAGAGTCGTATGATTACCCGGACGAGTTTTTTAAAAAAAGAGTTCATAGAATAGTTAGAACCGCGCCCTCCGACGAGGAAATTGAAGATATAGCCCGCGTTATAGCGTCTTCTAAAAAGCCCATGGTAATTTGCGGCGGCGGGGTAAGATACTCTCAGGCGGGAGACGCGCTAATTGATTTTTGTGAAAAATTTAACATTCCTTACGCCGAGACGCAGGCGGGAAAAAGCGCCACAAAATCCTCCAATAAATACAATTTAGGCGGCGTGGGCGTCACGGGAAACAGCGCCGGGAACGACGTCGCCAAAGACTCCGATTGTATAATTGGAATAGGGACGAGATTTTCTGATTTTACGACGGCTTCAAAGTCGCTCTATCCCGATAAAAAAATCGTCGCGATAAATACGTCGAGATTTGACGCTTATAAATTAGACGCCGCGAAAGCCGTGGGGGACGCTAAGGTTTCTTTGGTAAAGCTTACCGAGAAGCTTTCCTCAATGGGGTATAAATCGCGATATAAAGACGAATACAAAGACGCTAAAGCGAATTGGAAAAAAGAGATGGAAAGGCTCTCTAATTACGTTGTGGATGAAAATTTCGAGCCTCTTATAAAAGCGAGATACGAAAAGAGCATCCCCGAATTTATTAAAACGACGGGTTCGGCGATAACGCAGACGGCGGCGCTCGCCTTAATAAGAAAAACCATAGATAAAGACG
The DNA here is from genome assembly GCA_964443825.1 of uncultured Eubacteriales bacterium. GTDB lineage: Bacteria > Bacillota > Clostridia > Oscillospirales > Acutalibacteraceae > UBA1081. The sequence continues at coordinate 4,210 of CAYUEV010000012.1, read as the reverse complement.
CGATAGTCGTGGCGGCGGCGGGAAGTCTCCCCGGGTGTATGCAGAGAATGTGGACCACGGACAGCCTGTATTCATACAATATGGAGTACGGCTACTCCTGTATGGGATATGAAATCGCCGGAGCGTTAGGGTCTAAGCTCGCGTGTCCTAGCAGGGAAGTTTACGCGCTTTTAGGGGACGGCAGTTATTTAATGCTTCACAGCGAACTTGTGACGTCTATTCAGGAGGGGGCTAAAATAAACGCGCTCTTATTTGATAACGCGGGGTTCGGGTGCATAAATAATCTTCAAATGAGCAACGGTATCGGAAATTTGGCGACCGAATTTAGAAAAAGAGACGAGAACGGCAATCTTTTAGGCGATTTTCTGCCTATTGATTACGCTAAATGCGCCTCGGGCTACGGCGTTAAAACTTATACCGCAAGAACGTTAAACGAATTAAAAGAAGCTTTGGAAGACGCTAAAAAGCAGTCCGTTTCAACTCTTATCGATATAAAGGTATTGCCCAAGACGATGACGGACGGCTACGGCGCCTGGTGGAACGTGGGAATCGCGTCTGTTTCCGGCAAAGAGAGCGTTAGAGAGGCTTATAAAGAAAAATCAGAAAATCTTAAAAAGGCGAGGAAGTATTAAAATGCTTGATAAGAATAATGTAAAATTGGGCATTGCGCCTATAGCGTGGACTAACGACGACTTGCCCGACCTGGGAGCGGAAAATACATTCGAGCAGTGCGTGTCCGAAATGGCTTTAGCGGGCTTTACGGGGTGCGAGGTCGGAAATAAATACCCTAAAGATCCTGAAGTTCTTCATAAATACCTTGATATTAGAGGGCTGGAAGTTTGCAACGCGTGGTTTTCGACGTATCTCACGGTAAAGCCCTATGAAGAGACCGAGAAGCCCTTTATTGAACATTTAAAGTTTTTAAAAGCCATGGGGGCTAAGGTCGTTGGAGTTTCGGAACAGGGGCGTTCCATTCAGGGAACTGACAAGGCGATTTTTTATGATAAATACGTAATGGACGATAAAGAGTGGGATTGTCTTTGCGACGGGCTTAATAAACTGGGAAAAACGGCTCTCGACATGGGGATCACGCTTACTTATCACCACCATATGGGGACTGTCGTGCAAACTCCCGACGAGATAGACAGACTTATGGAAAACACCGATCCCAAGTTAGTGAATTTACTTTACGACAGCGGACATTTAGCGTATTGCGGGTACGATTACATAGGCGTTCTTAAAAAATACATAAACAGAACAAAACACATTCATTTAAAAGACGTAAGACCCGAAGTAATAGAAAAAGTTAAAAACGAGCGCTTGAGCTTTTTAGACGGCGTGAGGTTGGGGGCGTTTACGGTCCCCGGCGACGGCTCTATCGATTTTCAGCCTATATTTAACGAAATCAATGAAAGCGGATACAAAGGGTACGTATTAGTAGAGGCGGAGCAAGACCCTAAAAAGGCGAATCCGTTTGAATACGCTCTTAAAGCGAGAAAATATATCGCCGAGAAAACGGGACTGTAATAAAAGGAGAAAACAATCATGGCTTACGAAAAGCTTAAATACTTTGTAAACGGAGAATTTAGAGAATCAAAAACGGATAAATGGTATGATTTACACAATCCCAGCACGGGGGAAATAACGGGACAGGCGCCTTGCTGCACTAACGAGGAAGTGTTAGAGGCAATAGAGGCCGCTAAAAAGGCTTTCCCCGGGTGGAGCTCCACTCCCGCCGTTAAAAGGGCGCAGATAATATATAAAATACGCGACCTTATAATCGAAAATATGGAAGAGCTTACCAAGTCGGTGGCTTACGAAAACGGGAAAGTGTGGAACGAAGCGGAAGGGGACGTTTTAAAGGCGAAAGAAGGAACCGAGCTTGCGACGCAGGTTCCGTCTCTTATGATGGGCGAGAGCATTATGGACGCGTCGCGCGGCTACGACACCGTAAAATACCGCGAACCTTTAGGCGTTTTCGCGGGAATTGTGCCCGTAAATTTCCCGGCCATGATACCGTTTGGCTGGATGGCGCCTACTTGCATAGCGTGCGGGAACACTTTAGTTTTAAAAGCCGCGTCTTTGACCCCAAAAACCGCGATGCTTCTCGCTGAAATTTACAAAGAAGCGGGAGTTCCGGACGGCGTTATTAACGTTATCACTTGCTCAAGAAACGAAATTGACACGATATTGGAGCATCCGGACGTAAAAGGCATAACTTTCGTAGGTTCTACCCCCGTGGGACTTAAAATATATCAAAAAGCCGCGGCGGCGGGAAAACGCTGCCAGGCTCTCTGCCAGGCTAAGAATCACGCGCTCGTCCTTAAGGACTGCGCTCTCGAAAGAACCGTGGCGGGAGTTATTAACTCGGCTTACGGCTGCGCGGGGCAAAGATGCATGGCGCTTTCATGCTGCGTCGTTGAGGACAGTATCGCCGACAACTTTGTAAAAGAACTTAAAAAACAGGCGATGAAAATCAAAGTAGGTCCCGCGTGGGAAAAAGACTCCAAGTTAGGTCCTATTACTTACAAAAAACACTATGAAGAAGTTATAGCGGATATTGACAAAGGCGTAAGAGAGGGCGCGGAACTTGTGCTCGACGGCAGAAACTGCAAAGTTCCGGGATATGAAAACGGGTATTTTGTAGGTCCTACTATATTCGACCATGTGACGGAAGACATGACTATCGGAAGGGACGAAGTTTTCGGACCGGTTCTTTCGATTAAAAGGTGCAAGGATTTCGACGAGGGACTCGCTATAATGAACAACAATCCTTACGCTAACGGATCCGTAATTTACACTCAAAGCGGTTATTACGCGAGAGAATTCGCCCGCCATACGGACGGAGGACAGGTGGGAATAAACGTAGGCATTCCCGTGCCGATAGGGTTTATACCGTTCTCAGGGCATAAGAAGTCGTTTTTCGGAGATCTTCACTGCCTCGGGAAAGACGCTTACCGTTTTTATACCGAAAGTAAAGCCGTGACCACTCATTGGTTTTCGGAAGACGAAAAGAAAGCCCTTGAAGTGAGCACATGGGACGGCACAATTTAAAATAATTTAACGGAGAACTGATAATATGGTAAACATTGGCATTATAGGCGCGGGGCGCATAGGTAAAGTTCATCTTAAATCAATCTCTTATAACATTAAAAACGCCGCCGTTTTAGCGGTAGCCGACCCGTTTTTAGACGAGGAAACGGAAAATTTCATCAAAGATTTAGGCGTTCCGAAAATTACCAAAGATTGCAGGGAAATTTTAAACGACCCTAAAATCGACGCGGTTATGGTATGTTCCTCTACCGATACGCACGCTCCGATCTCCTTAGAGGCGATAAAAGCGGGGAAGCACGTCTTTTGCGAAAAACCCGTCGACCACTCGGTAGAAAAAATAGAGGAGGTCGAGAACGCTTTAAAGGGGACAAACTTAAAATTTCAAGTGGGATTTAATAGAAGATTCGACCACAATTTCGCCGCTATTAAAAAAGCCGTAGACGACGGGAAAGTGGGGACGCCTCAGATTATTAAAATTACGTCGAGAGACCCCGAACCGCCTAATCCCCGGTACATAAAGGCGTCGGGCGGGATATTCCTCGATATGACCATTCACGATTTCGATATGGCGGCGTTTCTCTCCGGCAGCTACGCGGTGGAAGTATTCGCGCAACCCGCGGTGTTAATAGACCCGGAGATAGGCGCTTTAGACGACTTTGACACGGCGATAATTACTCTTAAAATGGCCAACGGCGCTCTCGCGGTAATCGACAACTCAAGAAAAGCCGCTTACGGCTACGACCAAAGGGCGGAAGTGTTCGGTTCTAAAGGCGCGGCGATCTCGTCAAACGACACGTTGTCGTCCGTAAAAATAGCCGACGATAAAGGAATTTCGGGAGAAAAACCGCTCTATTTCTTCCTGGAAAGATATATGCAGTCGTTTACGGAGGAAATAAGGCAATTTGTGGACGCCATAGAAAACGATACGGAAACGCCGGTAGGGATAGAAGCGGGGCTACGGTCGGTAAAAACGGCGCTCGCGGCTAAAAAATCAGCTTTGGAGCATATCCCGGTTAAAATTTAATAAACGGCCGGATTTAAGGTTTAACGACTTTAACTCCGGCTTTTTCTGTACATTAATCAATGACGCAAGACCGGGGTTTTTTAAAAAGCGAAGCTTCTGCATGTCGATAAATCGCGTATCTATTTAAGCGAC
>CAYUEV010000011.1:0-33209 GCA_964443825.1 uncultured Eubacteriales bacterium | reverse complement strand
CCGGAAGGTAAAATCCGGGGGGGGGGAGTATTTTTACCGCTACAACTTTTTCATGGGAGCGATTTTCGCCATAAGTTTTTTTGTCCCGCAATTTGAAAACTTTATTTCCAGAAGAATATCCGACGCCATACGCTCGGCCGAAAGCACCAAGCCTTTTCCGAATTTTTTATGTTCCACTAAATCGCCCGGTTTGTAATCGGGCGTTTTTTTATCACTCATTTTAATAATGTTTGGCTGCGAGTATATTTTACGTTTGCTTTCATTTATGGAATACTCGTTAAATTCACTTTCGTAACCGTTGTTTGAAAAAATTTCGGAATGTTTTACCGTTTCGGTAAGTTCGGGCGGAATTTCGGATAAAAAACACGACGGCTTATTATAGGACTTAACGCCGCGCGTCATTCTGGCTTTAGCGTTTGTTAAAATGATTTTCTCCTTAGCTCTCGTAATTCCAACGTACATAAGTCTTCTCTCTTCCTCAAGATCGCTTAACGTTTGCAAAAGAGAACCGGGGAAAACATTGTTTTCCATCCCCGGAATAAAAACCACCGGGAACTCGAGCCCTTTGGCGGAGTGAAGCGTCATCATAACCACCGCGTCGGCGTCGCGGTTGTAATTATCTATATCGGTCATCAAGGACGCGTCTAAAAGGAACGCCTCGATAGTGGGCGTTTCGGGATTCTCGTTTATATAGCGCATGATATTTGACTGGAGTTCTCCTAAATTGGCCACTCTGTCCGCTAAAGTTTCTTCATCTTCGCTTAAATAGTCAATGTAGCCCGTATTTTTAAGAAGAAGCTCAAAAAAATCATTAGGCGGCAAAACGTCTATTTTGTCCCTTAAATCTTCGATGATAGAAACAAAAGCGTCTAATTTTTTAGCGGCTCTCGAAATAGAGGGATACTCTCTCGCGTTTTTAACGACTTCGTAAATACTTACGCCTAAGCCGTCCGCAATAGCCGCCGCGTTATTAACAGCAACGTCGCCTATTCCCCTTTTTGGCGTATTTATAATTCTTCTCAACCTTACGTTATCGTGGGGATTGACTATAACGGAGAGATAAGCCATAATATCTTTTATCTCTTTTCTCTCATAAAACCTGTGACCGCCTATAATTCTATATGGGACGGCCGATCTTACGAAAGCGCGTTCAATAGCGCTAGACTGCGCGTTCATCCTGTATAAGACGGCGAAATCGCTCCACTTTCTTTTGTCTGAATTATCTATTATATAATTTGCGATAAATTCGCCCTCGGTTAAATCGTCGGGAAGAGTGTTGAGAAGAACCTTGTCTCCTCTTTTGTTGTTTGTCCAAAGAGATTTTCCCTTTCTCTCGCTGTTATTGGCGATTACGGCGTTCGCCGCGTCAAGAATATTGCCTGTTGAGCGGTAATTTTGCTCAAGCCTTATCGTTAAAGCGTCTTTATACTGGAACTCGAATTGCAAAATATTTTCTATAGTGGCGCCTCTAAAGCGGTATATGCTCTGGTCGTCGTCACCCACTACGCAAAGATTGTTATACCCTCCCGCTAAAAGAGATGTGAGTTTATACTGCGCGTGGTTCGTATCCTGATACTCGTCGACCATAACGTATTTAAACTTCGACTGGTAATACTCCCTTACGTCTTTATATTCGCACAAAATTTCAACGGTGTTGACTATTAAATCGTCAAAATCCATAGCGTCGGCGTTCTTCAGAAGATCGCGGTATTTTTTATACGCTCTCCCTATATCGTACATTTTAGGGTCGTCTTCGTGCTCTTCCATATACTCCTTTGGCGATATGAGCATATCTTTAGCGCGGCTTATCTCATTTTTTATGGTCTTTACGCTTAAATAGCCGTCGTTAAAACCTAAAATCCTTTTGCACTCTTTAATAACGCGATTCTGGTCGTCGTCGTCGTATATCGTAAAATGTTTAGAATAGCCGAGCCTTTCGCACTCCCGCCTTAAAATCTTTACGCAGCACGAGTGAAAAGTGCTCGCCCAGACGCTTTCCCCGTCGGTCCCGCCTAAAATATCGATAAGTCTTTCTTTAAGCTCGTTCGCCGCCTTATTGGTAAAAGTGATGGCGAGAATTTCCCAAGGCTTCGGGGCGTTTAACGAAAGAAATTTTTTTACGTCGCAATCGACGCTCAAATTCCCCTCGTAGTAATCTTTGATAAGATTTAGTTTATTATTGTCGATAGAACATGAAAAATCAGAGCTCCCATACGCTTCGCCGTAACTTATAAGGTAAGCGATTCTGTTTACAAGGACGGTGGTCTTCCCGCTTCCCGCCCCCGCCAAAATGAGCATAGGACCTTTCGCGTTCGTCACGGCTCTAAATTGCATATCGTTCATGCGCGAAAACTCGCGTTCTATTATTTTGTCGCGAATTAACGCCGCTTCCTCGTTTATCATAAGTATTATCCCTTTATTTTTACGTTTTTGATATATTAAAAACCGGGATTTCCGGCTTTAAATTTTAAATATTTTCGGTGAGTTTTAAAAGTTTTTTAAAAGAATTTAAAATTTCGTCGTAACTTTTATAGCTCCAGTTATAAAGCTCGATAATATATTTCCCCATAAAGCCTAAATTTTTCATGGTTTTAAAAAAGTTAAGAAAGTCAAAATTCCCCGAAAGGGGCGGCAGGCAGTCGCGCGAATCGTTAAAGTCGCTTATGTGTATATGGTCTATGGATTTAGGCAAAAGATCCGTAAAATCGTAAGGGGAAAATCCCGCCCGCCGCGCCTGCTTTATATCGAGCGTAATTTTAAAATCAGCGCCTATCTCGTCTTTCATTTTTTTAAGGTAACACGGGTCGCCCGAACGGTGATCCACTACGTTTTCATGAAGAACCTTTACGCCGTAGCGGGACGCCATGGACATAAGCTTCTTGTATCTTTCACAGTAAACTTCGAAATTTATTTTAGACGTTTTCTTGGCTCCGTGAATCACAAAAATATCCGCTTTCAGCATATTTGTCACTTTAAAAAACCTATCGTAAAGCGGCAGAATATCCCAAAAGCGGCGTTCATAATCGCTAAAAAGAAAAAACGATTCCGCGAAAGAGAAAAACGGATGAACCGAAACGATCTTAATTTTGTATTTGTCGGCGATAGAGAGAAATTTCCCGACGTATTCGTCTGATAATTCGGAGGGCGAATTTATAAAAAGCTCAACGTTTTTAAAGCCGAGTTCGCCGGCAACCTCGAGCGATTTTTCGGTTTCAAGCGGATAAAAACACGCCGACGATATGCCGAAATCAAATTGCGTTTTGTCCATATTTTAGCGAATGAAAAATAAAATAACGCCCATAACAAGGGGCTTTACAAAGGAACGCGCCGTAAATATAAAAATCTACGCGGTTTGCGTTGTAAAGCCCCGCGATTTTACTTAAATTTAAAACTAAACTACGTTTACGAGGCGAAGAATTACCCTAAAGAGAGGATCACCCAAAGCGGCCAGGACTTTTATAAACGTGTCGCAAACAACGGACGCGGCTTTTCCGAAATCAAGAACCGACTTTACGCCGCTCCCCGGCGCTCCGTCGTATGAAAGAAGGAAAGGCTGCGTATACGTTACAGACCCTTCGCTTATTATCTCGGCTCTTACGTAACTTCCGATATTCCCGCACTCGTCAAGGTCTATTGACGCGCCCTCTTTTACTACGTTCCCGTTTGAAATCCAGCGGGTATAGAGGATGTTGTCGCCCGCGATTTTTATTTCATTGTCGCTCTCGTCGACCGTTATGCTTTTAATGTAAGTTCTCGGCGCGTTTTCGTCGAATGAAAACTCCGTACCCTGTTCGCCGTTCTTGTTAATCTCGTTCTCAATGGTATCGGCGGCGCTCTTTAAGGCGTCCCCCGTTTTTACGGCTTTAGGGTCGCTCGATGCTTTAAGACCTTCCGAGTACGCTTTTAGCTCGTCAAGGTTTCCTATATAGCGGCTCTCGGCGAAAAACTCTCCCGAAAGAAGGCAGTTTTTAAGAGCATCCGACGTTTTTTCAGGCATTAAAGCGACAATATAGCCCGAATTTACTATATCGAGATTGTGAGCGTCGCTTGATCCCAGCGCGAAAACGTTCCTGCCGTCGGGCGCCATATCGGTGAGAAGAATATCCCACAACTTCCTGTCGAAACGCGTTCTCGAGTCGCCTTTGGAGTTTACGTCGATTCCTATGCACGACGGGTATTTCATGAGAATATTTTCAAATTTTCTTATATCGTAGCTATAGTGACCGTCGCTTTTATCGTAAGCGTCCGCCGTGTAAACCTCGTCTCTCGCCGACGTGTACTCGCCGGGGTGGTTTATAACGGATACGCCGCCTTTGGCGTCGACGTTTTTAATAGGCGTTTCATAGTCGCTCGTGCCGCCTAAAATACCGTTGCCGTAATCGGCGAAAAAGCTGTTCACATGGGCGTTATTAAAAGACGAGGGGTTATTTTCAATCCCAAAGGGAACTCTCATCATCGTTTTACCGCCCGTCTGAGCGTAAAAATCGTCGCCGTTCTCTTGCGTTACGGTATAATCTTTCCCGTTGGCGGCTTGCCCCTGTTCGTTTAAACACTCGACTTTGGTAGCGCCTTTTCTAAAGAGCATAGCGAATTTTATAGCGGGAATAACGTTACTTTCAATCCAGCTATAACTCGTCGTGCCATGGTCGGTCGTCGCTAAAATATCATAACCTAACTCGTAGTGTTTTTCAACCATTTCTTTAAGAGTATTGTTGCCGTCCGTTTGATTAGTGTGGGAATGAAGATCCGCCTTGTAACGGTTGTAAGCGTTCCAATCGACGTTCGCGTAAGGATTCGTGATTTTATAATCAGCGTCCGCGGCGAAAACCGGCGTCGCCGTCAGAAAAAACACGGCGACCGTTAAAATTATTGAAATCGCCTTTTTCATTATGATAGACCCCCTTAAAGATTAAAATGCAAGCCGTAGCGTCGTATATTTAAAGGATTTTAACGCAAATCAACACGCGCTCCCCTCAAAGAACATTATATTATGGCTCATAAATTTTTTCAAGAATAATTTCGCCAAGACTACAAATTTTTTAAAAATTCCTGTTAAAATTTTCGCAAAATAGAAAAATACGCATCGTTTAAATGAAAAATTTAAAAAATATGTTGCAAACGCTTTTATTATATGGTAACATATATAAGCGTTCTTTTGCGTTTGATTTTCAAACGGCGATTAATGCCAAAACATTAAAGCGGTCGGTCCTCTGGCTAATTTGCTAAGAACGGCTGAAAACTACAGGAGGATTGTATGGACGCGTTACAACTGATCGCGCAGGACAGTCTTAAACAGGACGTCCCAAGCGTAAAAGTCGGCGATACCGTAAGGGTTCACGTTAAAATTCGCGAGGGCGAGAAAGAAAGAATACAGGTGTTTGAGGGCACGGTCATAGCCCGCAGAGGCAGCGGCGTCGCCGAAACGTTCACTGTAAGAAGGCTCTCATACGGCGTTGGCGTTGAGAGAGTTTTTCCGATTCACTCGCCAAACGTCGCGAAAGTCGAAACTGTGCGTTCCGGTAAAGTTCGCAGGGCGAAACTTTACTATCTTCGCGGCAGAGTCGGCAAAGCGGCTAAAGTTAAACAGCAGCTTAAATAACATCTTATTGCAGGGAACGGCGCGGTATCTTTCGGGCTGTTCTCTGTCAATATTACGCTCTTAAGATGAGGAATCCCGAAAACGGCTATATTTTTTACGAGTACAGGAAAAAATCCGAAAAGGAAGAACTCTCTAAAACGGCATGGACTACCGTTTACCGCTTGGTAAACCTTATCCTTGTCGTGTTCTTGATTTTTTCTTTAATCTGGGCTTTATTTTTTCGCGTCGTAAACGTAAACGGGTCTTCTATGAGTCCGGCTTTAAACGACGGCGATAAAATATTGGTTTCGTGTTTTAACTATAAGCCGCGAAAAGGCGATATGGTCGTGTTTTACGTTCCAAGTTCCGACTCTCTTTTTGTTAAAAGAGTGATAGCGACTGAAAACGATACGGTAGATATAAATTACGACATGAAAACCGTAAAAATAAACGGCGAAACAATTAACGAGCCTTACGCCGTCGTTACGGAAAGCCCTCGCAAGAACGAAATCGCCTACCCTTTCACGACGCCCGAAGGTCATGTTTTCGTTATGGGCGACAACAGAAACGAGTCGTTAGACAGCCGCAGCGTTATGGTCGGCGGCGTAGACGAAAACAGAATCTTGGGGAAAGCCGTTTTTAAGCTCTTCCCTTTTTCTAAAGATGAAATATATTAGCGGAGAATTTTTATGAAGAAGTTTTACAATAAATTATCCGAAAGCATTTATGAGATAGCGTCCGTCATCATGACGTCGATCGTGACCATCGCCATAATTTTTACGTTTGTATTTAGGTTGGTTGGCGTAGACGGGAGTTCCATGGTTCCGACTTTAAACGATCACGACTGGCTTATAACGTCCACCTCGACCGGAAAATACAAATATAAAGACATTATTATTATCGTCCAGCCCGGCGATTTAAACGAGCCTCTTGTAAAGCGCGTGATAGCGACGGGCGGTCAGTGGGTCGACGTGGATTACGATAACGGCGTTGTGAGCGTAGGCGACACGAAAGAGAGTCTCGCTCCCTTAAAAGAAGATTACATAGCCGAACCCGCCACGATTCGCCATTATTCCGATCGCAACGAGTATCCGATACAAGTGCCTGACGGCAAACTTTTCGTTATGGGCGACAACAGAAACGCCTCGACCGACAGCCGTTCGAACCTCGTTGGATTTATAGACGAAGATTACGTCTTGGGAAAAGCTCTTTGCAGAGTGATTTCCGGCGACACGGGTCTTGATTTCCATAAATTTAAAATTTACAGTTAAGCTATGCCCGACTCAATTAAGCAGACGGTTCAGTGGTATCCCGGTCATATGGCGAAAACCGAGCGCCTTATAAAAGAGAGCCTGAAGTTGGTCGATTTAGTAGCGGTTCTCCTTGACGCGAGGATCCCCTACTCGAGCGAAAACCCCGAAATAAACGATTTAACAAAAAACAAACCGAAAATTTTTCTTTTAAATAAGTCCGACTTAGCCGATAAGAAAACCACCGACCTGTGGATAAATTATTTTAAAAAGAGCGGAACGGAGGCTCTCGCGATAGACTGCCGCTCGGGCGCGGGTCTTAATAAGTTTACGTCTTCAGTTAAAAAAGTTCTCTCCGATAAAATTAAAAAAAACGAGGAAAAAGGTCTTGGGAAAAAGCCCTTAAGGATTATGGCGGCGGGTATCCCCAACACCGGAAAATCCTCTTTCATAAATATTTTAGGCAGGAAAAACCGCGCTAAAACCGAAGACAGAGCCGGCGTCACAAGAAGCAATCAGTGGTACGCTTTAGGGAACGGTATAGAAATCCTCGACACTCCGGGCGTACTGTGGCCGAAATTTTACGACCCGTCGGTCGGAGATAATCTCGCTTTTACCGGCGGAATTAAAGACGACGTGTTCGATACCGAAACTCTCTCGTTAAGACTGCTCAAAATTATAGTGAGAGATTACCCTGAAAACTTAGCGTCGCGGTACAAAATAAACGATTTTTCAGAAAAGAGCGCGGAAACAGTCCTCGACGAGATCGCCTTAAAGCGCGGTATGTTAAGATCCGGCGGGATCGTCGACCGCGAAAGAGCGGCGGCGATATTATTAGACGAGTTTAGAGCCGGAAAGTTAGGAAGAATTTCCCTGGAAAAACCTCCTTTAAACGGCTAAACATAAAAGGGCGGATTTTATGCCTGATTACAGTATAGAAAACGAGTTAATCAGCGAGGGGTATTCTTTAATTTGCGGCGTGGATGAAGCGGGAAGAGGACCTTTAGCGGGGCCTGTTTTCGCGGCGGCGGCGATTCTCCCCAAGGGGCTTGAAAGTATAGGTCTTGACGACTCTAAAAAGCTCTCGCCTAAAAAACGTGAAAATTTATTTGAAATAATAACAAAAAACGCCGTATCTTACGCGATAGGAACGGCTACTGAAAAAGAAATCGACGAAATAAACATACTAAACGCGACTATGCTCGCCATGAGAAGAGCCGTCGACTCGTTAAGTATAAAACCCGATTTTTTAATTGTGGACGGGAATAAAACTCCCGGGGCGATAAGTCATGAAAAAGCTGTGATAAAAGGCGACGGGAAGTCTTTATCAATCGCCGCCGCGTCTATTTTAGCCAAGGTAAGCCGGGATAGATATATGGCGGAACTTTCAAAAAAATACCCTATGTATCAATTTGAAAAGCACAAAGGCTACCCCACTAAACTTCACTATGAAATGATAGAAAAATACGGCGTTTCGGATGTGCACAGAAAAACGTTTTTAAAAAAATATTTAGAAAATCATGATTCCCGAAAGTAAAAGAACAGGTCTTTTAGGCGAACTTTACGCGGGGAGGTTTTTAAGAAAAAGGGGTTATAAAATTCTCGCCTCGAATTTTAAAAGCAAATCGGGAGAAATAGATATAGCGGCGTTAAAAGACGACGTGGTGGCGATAGTTGAAGTAAAAACGCGCCGTGAAAACTCTCTTTTCCCTCCCTCCGGGGCCGTAGACCGCAAAAAAGAAGAAAACATTAAATCGACGGCGGCTTATTTTATGTCGTCGCTAAAGCTCGAAAACGAAATGCGATTCGATATAATAGAGGTCATTATAAGTTCAGATAAATATAAAATAAGACATATTAAAAACGCTTTTTAAAGAAAATCTCTCGCAATCATCAGGTGATTTTATGTTATATACGTCAACTCGCGATAAATCATTAAGAGTTTCGTCCGCCGAGGCTATTACAAGCGGTATATCCGCGGACGGAGGTCTTTTTGTTCCATGTGAAATTCCGCGCGTTTCACTCGATTTTATAGATTCTTTGGTAAATCTTAATTACAAAGAGAGAGCTAAAAAAATTCTCCCTTTGTATCTTACTGATTTTTCTGATGAAGAAATTTCCGCTTTCGTAGAGGGGGCGTACAAAGACGGCAAATTTTCAAGCCCGGAAATAGCTCCCGTCGTAAATCTTCACGATAGCGTAAACGTGCTCGAACTTTGGCACGGTCCCACTTGCGCTTTTAAGGATATGGCTTTGCAGCTTCTCCCTTATCTTCTCACGGGTTCGGCTAAGAAGACGCTTAACAACAATGAAATAGTAATTCTCGTCGCGACGTCCGGCGACACGGGCAAGGCGGCTCTCGAAGGCTTCAAAGACGTAGACTCCACAAAAATTATCGTCTTTTACCCGGTGGACGGCGTAAGTCCTCTTCAGAAGCGTCAAATGATCACGCAGGAGGGCGGGAACGTCGGCATTTGCGCCATAAACGGCAATTTTGACGACGCTCAGACGGGCGTAAAAGCTATATTCACCGACAGTAAAATTAAAGAGGTTTTTAGGAAAAACAACCTCGCGTTTTCGTCGGCAAACTCAATAAACTGGGGAAGGCTCGTCCCTCAGATAGTATATTATTTCTCGTCTTATTGCGATTTGATAAAAAAAGGCGAAATAAAATTAGGCGATAAAATTAACATATGCGTCCCAACGGGCAACTTCGGCAACATCTTAGCCGCGCGTTACAGCATGAAAATGGGGCTTCCCGTAAACCGCCTTATCTGCGCGTCGAACGCGAACAACATCCTCACCGATTTTATAAACACCGGCAAATACGATAAAAAAAGGAATTTTTACAACACCATATCCCCATCTATGGATATTCTTATTTCGAGCAACCTTGAAAGACTTCTGTTTTCGCTTTATAAAGAAGACGACAAAGTTATTAAAGATATTTACGAAAATCTCGGTAAAAACGGTGAATTTACCGTAAATCATGAGGTTCTTGACGAAATTAAGTCTGTCTTTTGGGCCGGGTTCTGCGACGATAATGCGACAAAGAACACGATCAAGGAGACGTTTAACAGATATAACTACCTTGTCGACACGCACACCGCCGTCGCTTTAAACGTCCTTAACGAATACCGTAAAAATACGGGCGACGATACTCCCTCTTTAGCGGCGTCTACGGCGAGTCCGTTTAAATTTCCCCGCAGCGTCCTTGAAGCTTTGGATATAAGTCCCAAAGGCGACGAGTTCGATATGTTAGAAGAACTTCAAGGCTCTACCGGCGTAGCGGTTCCAAACGGAATTTCAGGTCTCAAAGAAAAAGAAATCAGATGGAATATGACTTCCGAAAAAGACGCGGAAAGTATGCGAAAAGCGATTTTCTCAATACTTAAATTGGATGAATAACCTTTAAAATTTAATCCCGCGTTTTTAAAACAAAAATATGCTTTTTAACTCCTATATTTTTATAGCCCTTTTGTCTGTCTTCCTTTCAGGGTATTTTCTTCTAAATAAGTTTAGGAAATATACTCTTTCTAAGGTTTGGCTTGTTCTTTGCTCCCTTTTTTATTACGGATACTGGAATTATAAATACCTTTTCATAGTCGTATTTAGTATTGTTTTTAACTATTTCGCGGGGAAGTTTATAATAAAGCTCAACAAGCGCGATAAAAAGAAATTCTCTAAAGCGCTTTGCGTTTTTTCAGTTCTTCTTAATATCGGCGTTTTGTTCTATTATAAATATTTCGATTTTATAAAAGATACCGCGAATAAAATTTTAAGTACGGATCTTACGCTTAAAAATCTCGAACTGCCGTTGGGAATCAGTTTCTTTACTTTCCAACAGGTTTCGTATATATTAGATTCTTATAAATCGAATACGCCCCCCCCGTTTACTCCTTCGTTGATTACTCTTTGTTTGTGACGTTTTTCCCGCAGCTTATCGCGGGTCCTATCGTTTTGCACGACGAAATGCTTCCGCAGTTTGAAAGCCTCGAAAATAAGCGTCTTGATTTTTCCAATTTATCTAAAGGCATATTGGCCTTTAGCGTTGGTCTGTTTAAAAAAGTTATAATAGCCGACAATTTTGGCAAGATTGTCGATTTCGGTTTTTCATCGATTTCGACTCTTACCTCAACGTCGGTTTTTTTAACTATTTTAGGATATACCATCCAAATTTACTTTGACTTTTCGGGCTACTGCGATATGGCGTCGGGCGTCGCGCTTATGTTTAATATAAAACTGCCGGTTAATTTCGACTCCCCCTATAAATCGCTTGATATTGTGGATTTTTGGAAAAGATGGCACAAAACGCTCACAAGGTTTTTAACAAAGTACGTCTACATTCCGTTAGGCGGCAACAGAAAAGGAGCGTTCCGCACATATTTAAATATTTTGATAGTATTCTTAGCGAGCGGCATATGGCACGGCGCCGGGTGGACTTTTATAGTATGGGGACTTATGCACGGCGTCGCGAGCGTATTAACAAGACTATTTAAAAAGTATATAGATAAACTCCCTAAATTTTTAAGGTGGATTTTAACTTTTTCTTTCGTTTCGCTATCGTGGGTATTTTTTAGAGCCGAATCTCTTTCAGACGGAGTAAAAATTATCGGAAAACTTTTTTCAAAAGACGGATTCACCCTTAGCGACGAACTGTCCGAAACTCTTCGACAACCCGCGTTTTTAAATGTTTTCATTCAAATTTTAGGCGTTCCGGCGGTTTATATAATTTTCGCCGCTGTAGTTATATTTTTAACATCCACAAGAAAAAACACAAACGAAAGAATAGATAGTTTCAAACCCGACCTTAAGACTTTTTTAGGGTGTCTTGTTATTTTTATTTACAGTCTGTTCTCCCTTTCAGGCGTAAGTTCGTTCTTATATTATAATTTTTAGTTTATTATGAAAAAGAAATTTAAAAAATGGGCTATAGCGTTTATCTGCGTATCGCTCTCATGCTGCGTCCTTTTCGCCGCGTCAACTTATATATTCGACCCTATGCTACGTTACAGAACTGAAGACGAAGGAATCCTATCGTACTACGAGTACGCGGAAATGTATTCTAACCCCGGAATCGCGACTCACTATAAATATGACGCGGTTCACGTTGGAACTTCAATGATACAAAATACCGATATTGACGAGATTAACGCGCTTGAAAACTGCGATATGATAAGATGCGCTTACTCCGGCGGCACGTCTTATAATATGAAAAGGATTCTCGACGTCGCGTTTTCGTCGGGAAACAACATTAAAACCGTCTACTGGGAACTTGACGAGTTCCAACTGACGGCAAATTCTCAAAAGCCCCGGTATCCTCTGCCCGATTATCTCTATTCAAAAAACCATTTTAGAGATATAGAATACCTTTTGAATATTGACATTTTTTACCATTATACATTAAAAGATATATTTTATACTTTAAAAGGCGTAAAAAAAGACTCAATGCCAAGGGGAATTACCTGGGTAAACGATAAATTTGGAAAAGACATAGCTTTGTCGCATGTTAAAAAAGGAACTTTTCAAAAAGAAGGCGATATATCGTCGTTTGATGAAGCCGTTAATGAAAATATGACTGTAAATATACTTCCTCTCATTGAAGATCATAAAGATACGCGTTTTGTGTTTTTCTTTCCACCGTTTAGCGTTCTTTACTGGTATAATACGCTTTGCGAAGGAAAGTTTTCGGCTAACGTCCACTTTTTGGAAAACGTAATCGAAAAGCTCTTAAGTTATGAAAACGTTTGCGTTTATTTCTTCAGAAACGAATATGAAATCACGGAAAACCTTGATAATTATAAGGACTATTCACATTACAGTCCGGAAATAAACAGTTTCATTTCAAAATCCATTCATGAAAAAAGAGATTTATTGACGACTGAAAATTATAAAGACGAACTAATGAAATTTAGAGAACACACGCTCTCGTATAATTTCGACGACCTTTTTTCCTGATTAAATTTTAAGTTCCGCGTTATAATCCGAAATGCCGTAATTACCTATGGTATTCTTTAACATATCGTAAAAATCGAGGCTCTCTCCCTGCGAGCCTTTTATTTTTTTATTTAAAATTTTCCAAAGAGGGTTAAATCTCTTAAAAATTTTTAATATCGTATCGCCGGCGGGAGCGTCTTCGGTATACGGCTGGTCGCCCTCGAAAACGCATCTTACCAAGTCGACAATAAGTTCTATTAAAGGCGCATCTTTTAAACTGTCGTCCGCTTTTACAAAAAGAAGACGGGCGACAGAACCTACTCTCCAAGACGACAATACGTTCCCAAACATTTTAACAATGGGAAACAAAAAATTTTTATCTCCCGCGCCAAAACGACTGAGAAGCTTTTTAGGGTCTGTTTTCATACTGTTTACCATTGAACGAATCATCCGTTCAAACTGGTCTTTCATATACTCCCGTCCGCTTTTTCCGCGTTTGTCCCAGTTAAATTCGGGTATTTCCACGCTCTCAATTTTTACGCTGTGTTCGTCCTCAATCGTAACAAGCCTTAAATAAGCGGGGTAACCTATAATAGAGCCGCTCGAAACGTCGTAAAAAATATTCCCGTTGTCGCTTCTCGTCACGTTTATGCTTTGATTGTGCATATGACCGGTAAAAGCAACGTGAACCCCGCCGTCCGCCAACATATTTATAACGCTTCGGCTGTCTTTTTGCCGGGCGTCCGGTATAAAGGAAAAAATCGGCTGACCCGGCAAAAGCGGGTAATGCTCCAACGCTATCATCATCTGATTCTCGTCGCGCGCCTTTTTGCACTGCTCTTTCGCCCATTTCATCATGTCGTCGGAATATTTTAGGTTTTTGCCCTCTTCACTGTCGTTGCAAAGGACTAAAAGTCTTATGCTATCGCTGATTTGAGCTACGTATGAAAGCGTTTCCTTATAAAATGAAATTGATTGATCGTAACCGAAATCACGGTAATAATCATATAAATCGCGAAATTTTACGCCTTCTACGGGTCTTCTGCCCTCGTCCTTGTCGTATTCAAACGGATTAGGCTCAATATCGTGCCCCGCCGTTACGACGTAAATATCTTTGCCGCAGTTTTTTAAATCGGCAAGTTTCCTAGAAAACTCCCGGTGACTCTCCTTCTCCCCGTTAAAAGAGAGATCGCCCGTAAAAATCACAGTATCGGCGTCGCGGGAATTTTTAAGGTATTCAAAAACGCTGTCGTTAATAGCGGCGGTTTCGGCAAAGCATTTTTGCTCGTAATCCATAAATTCCTCGTATTCCCGCCCCTCGGCGTGAAGACTTTTAGCGAAATAGTGCGGATCCGCCACGATAAAAAATTTAAATTTTTCCATAATAAAATAAAAAAACGCCCGCTATATAAAAACACGCGGGCTTTAGTAAATTTAATTTTCTTTTAATTTGTTTTCTTTGACCGCCGATTCGTTAGCCGCCGATTCGTTTTCTTTAGCCGCTAATTCGTTTTCTTTGGCTACTTTCTCTCTGTGCTCCATAAGTTTATTATGAAGATCCTCTTTCTTTTTGCCCGTTAAATTCCAGAAGAAATACGGGACCCCGGCTAAGAACATCATAATTCCGTGGACGACGGTGTAGAAGAAAAGAAGAGCTATTTTTGTTTCAAAGCTCTGAACCGGATACTCGCCCTCGACCGCTTGAACGTAGTGCATAATGGAAATGGAGCTGTCGTCTAAAAGGAGCTTCGGGGCTAACGCCTGCGCTATCGTTCCGCTTATTAGAGTGCCGATAGACACTACAAATCCTAAAGAAGCGTCGAGCCTCTTGCCCGTCTGGAGTTCTATTTCCTCAAGCGCGTCGGCCTGGAACATGCTGGGAAGAAGGTTAGAAGCGCCAAACTGAAGACCTATTAAGAATAAGAACAAAACAAAGACTATTTGAAGAGCGCCGTTCGGATTCTTAAAATACGCGTAACCTACCGAAAACGCTAAGGTATTCGCTATAATCGAATAAATTCCGCTCGCGATGTAAAGGACTTTAGAGTTAAATTTTTGAAGCAAAAAGTTAATTACAAGCATACCTACCGCCGTGCCGATACCGGTGGGAAGACCGAAGAGCAGGAATTTTGAAGGGCTGCCTAAGAGTGCGGCGCAAAGGAAAATACCCACGTAAGTCGATATTTTTCTGAAGTTTTTAAGGAATTCCGATATAATTATGATCCACGAGTGGCTGTTTTTTACTACGTCTACAAAGCCTTTTATCGGGTTTTTCCTTTCAGAGGTGTAAACGGTTCTCTCGGTAATGGCGTTCATGCCGAGGAACATCGTTATAGCTCCTATAACTCCGCAAAGAGCCGCGCAGACTATATACTGTACTTTTATACTGTCGATGAAGAAATCGAGAACAAGCACGACCGCTAAAGGCGCCGAATTGCCCACGGCTGAACTTATGCTTCTAAACGACATTACCTTGTCGCGCTCTTTTAAGTTGGGCGTCATTACGACGGCCACCATGTTAATGCAGTTGCCGAACGACCCGCATATCGCCCACGCTATCGCTATAGTGGTGATATAAACCATCAAAAGCGTTTCCCTTCCGGGTTGCGTAAGCGCCGACGGAACTAAAAACGTAATCACAAGGAGAACCGCCATGGGAACCGCAACCGCCATGACAAGCGGGCGGAATTTGCCCATTTTACCGGCTTTTCTGCCGTCTATGTACATCGTGATAAAAAAGCTGATAATAAACGGCACGACGCTTATAAGAACGTTGAACGTTGAAAGCTGACTGCTGTTTAAGCCGATGCTGTTTACAAAGTACTCGTTCCTGTAGCTGTCCATCATGCCCGTCATCATTGTGTAAAAGAAAACGGAAATGATATAAAGCACAAATTCGGAAGTTTTAACGTTGTTCTCGGTAAGAGAATATTGCCCCCCCCCGATCGCCGCTTGATTTTTTGCCATAAAAACGCCCCTCTTTCATAAATTAACGAAATCTAAAAATAAAAACGTTTAAGGTTTAAAAATAAAATATATTACTATTTTGGAAAAAATAGTAATAATGGAAGCATTTGAAACGCTTTTTTATTTATTATAACTAATCGTTAATAGAAAAGTCAAGCATTATTTAAAAAAAATTAGAAAAAATAAACTTTACTAAAATAAAAATTCCGCCAAGGCGAGTTCCAAGGCGGAAGTTTGTTCTTTTAAATAAACGCAAAATGTTTTAGTAGTAGAGAATCGGCTGCTCGGCGGGGGAGTAACTGTAATTGCCCGCGTAAATATCGTTTTCAACGCCTTCCACAGCCGTTACGGTAAGCCCCGTATCGCTCCTCTCAATAGTGTAAAGGAGTTCGTCCGCGCCGTCCATATTGTGTTTCGCCCAATAGAGAACGTCGTCTTTTATGACAAGTTCCCATGGGGCGTAATTTTTATCGACAAGGCGCGTCGCCTCGCCAACGGCTATTTTACCGTCTTGAAGATAAAGGTATACGTCGCCCATAGCGTAGCAACCGTTCAAATCGTGAACCATGGTCTGAAGCTCGCCCATAAGAGCTTTCGAACCGTCAAACTGAACGCTCACTCTGTTCATAAGAAAATCAAGCGGGTAGCCTATGCAGCCCTTCGCGTCGTAGTCGTTAGCGGATTTTGCGTAATTGTACCAGTTGGAGAGTTCCGGGTCGGTAGCGTCCTCCGCGCCGCTTTCATAGTACCTTAAGGCGTCGCTAAAATCGCCTGAAATAGCCGCTCCCGTCATAGCTTCATACGCTTCTTGAGGGCTTTCAAAAACGACCGTCCCCGTTTCGTCCTCAGCCCCGTCAGTTTTGGAACATGACGAAAAGACGAAAACCAAAACGGCGCATAAAATCAACGCGATAATATTTTTCATAACTTTTTCCAAAATTCAATAATCACATGATGACGGTCTCGCCCGCCGTTAAATTTAGTATTTCTCCTTCAGAATCAATTTTTAAGCTGAAATCTTCGTCTACCCCTAAGACAAGACCTTCTCTTTCCATGCCGTTTTTAAAGAATCTAACGCATTTTCCGTCTAAATACGACCTCGTTCTGTAGTCGCTTAAAAAATCCTTTTGGGGAAGGGTTTTATATTTTTCCAAAAAAATATTAACGCAGTCGGCTACTATTTTAGCGGGAAGATTATCTATTTCGCTAAAAGAATTAAAAACCGAACCCGCCTTGGATTTAAGCTCTGCGGGAAGGGCGTCCTCGTTAAGAATCATATTGATTCCTATGCCCAATATGGCGTAATTTATATTGTCGCCCAAAAAAGACGACTCGGTTAAAATCCCCGCGACTTTTTTTTGACCGACATACACGTCGTTTACCCATTTAATTTTGGTTTCTTTAGACGTATTCTTTTCTATGCTTAAAGAAACGGCGACCGCCGCGAGAGTAGTGATAAGGAGATTATCGGACGGTTTAAGGCGCGGTCTTAATAAAAGGCTAAAGTAAACGCCCTCGCCGTATCTTGATAAAAACGACCTTCCTTTGCTTCCTCTCCCCGCCGTCTGACTGAGGGCGACAAGGAGCAAACCTTCGTCCTCGCCGTCCTCCGCGGCTTTTTTTAAAAGAGTGTTTGTCGAAGTTACGCTGTCAAGAAAAACGAGTCTTACGCCCGGTGAAAGATATTTCGATACGCCGTCGTAATCGCAAAGCTTAAAATCGCTTCCCATAAGCCGCTTAAACCGCTTTTACGGCGGTTTTAGTGTCTTCGTCGGAACTTACGCTTCTCGTCATATCGTACTCTACGACCGGTTTCGCGCCTTCGGTTACGCACTTCTTGGTTATGGTAATCCTGCAAATGTTTACGTCGGACGGCGACTCGTACATAATATTTACAAGGGCGTTTTCCATAATAGCTCTAAGTCCTCTCGCGCCCGTGTTTTTTTCTAAAGTCGCTTCCGCGATAGCCTCTAACGCGTCGTCGTTAAAGTGAAGCTCGATATTGTCCATGCCAAACAGGCTAGTATATTGCTTGACAAGTGAGTTCTTGGGCTCTACAAGGATTTTTACAAGAGCGTCTTTGTCGAGTCTGTTTAAGGTGGAAATTACGGGTATGCGCCCTACAAGTTCGGGAATTAAGCCGTAGCGAACAAGATCTTGAGGTATGACTTTAGAGATAATTTTATCGTAGTCCGTTTCTGATTTTATCTTGACGTCGGCCTCAAAACCTAAAACCGATTTGCCTATTCTGTTTTCGATGATTTTTTCCAATCCGTCGAAAGCCCCGCCGCAAATAAAGAGAATGTTGGTGGTGTCGATTTGGATAAACTCCTGCTGAGGGTGCTTTCTTCCGCCTTGGGGCGGGACGTTGGCTACAGTGCCCTCAAGGATTTTTAGAAGAGCCTGCTGAACGCCTTCGCCGCTTACGTCGCGGGTTATCGACTGATTCTCGGATCTTCTCGAGATCTTGTCTATCTCGTCGATATATATTATCCCGCACTGAGCCTTTTCAATATCGTAATCAGCCGCCTGAATAAGCCTTAAAAGTATATTTTCCACATCCTCGCCGACATAACCCGCCTCGGTAAGAGTAGTGGCGTCGGCTATGGCGAACGGCACGTCGAGAATTTTCGCGAGCGTCTGAGCGAGCATCGTTTTACCCACGCCGGTGGGACCTAAAAGCAGAACGTTGCTCTTTTGCAAATCAACGTCGCTCTCCCCGCCCCTGAAGATTCTCTTGTAGTGGTTATAAACCGCGACGGAAAGAGCCATTTTGGCTCTGTCCTGTCCTATGACGTACTCGTCAAGCTTTTCTTTTATGGCTTTAGGCTTAGGAAGATTCTTTCTCGGTCTTAAACCTTTCTTTTTAGACTGCGTAGACTCTTTTTCTTCGATTATGGCGCGGCAGAGCTCCACGCACTCGTCGCATATGTATATATTGCCGGGACCCGCTATCATCGAGCGGACTTTATTCCCCGCTTTTCCGCAAAATGAGCAGCGAATATTGTCAACGCTCATATCGTCGTTTTTTGACATTGATTTTTATGGTTACTCCGTTTACGCTAAATTTAAGTGATTTTAATTATCTGTGGACTATGACTTTGTCCACTATACCGTAGTCGCGTGCCTCTTCGGCCGTCATGTAATTGTCGCGTTCCGTGTCGCGGTAGATTTCCTCTATTGGTCTTCCCGTGTTCTCTGAAAGAATTCTATTGAGGTTCTCTTTTGTTTTTAATATCTGTTTCGCGACGATTTCTATTTCGGTGGCCTGACCTTGCGTGCCGCCTGAAGGCTGGTGTATCATTATAAGGCTGTTGGGCAGCGCGAATCTCTTGCCCTTTGCGCCGGACGAAAGGAGAAAAGCTCCCATCGAGGCCGCCATGCCCATGCAAATAGTTGAAACGTCGCATTTAATGTACTGCATTGTGTCGTAAATCGCGAATCCCGCCGAAACGGATCCGCCGGGGCTGTTGATGTAAAGACTTATGTCTTTATCCGCGTCCTGTCCCTCAAGGAACAAAAGCTGCGCCACAACAAGACTCGCCGTAGCGTCGTTCACTTCGTCCGAGAGAACTATGATTCTGTCGTTTAGAAGACGCGAAAAAATATCGTATGCTCTTTCTCCTCTGTTAGTCTGCTCAATAACGGTCGGTACGAGCGCCATAAAATTACCACCTTTTATAATTTTAAATTTATCTTCGTTATATTAAGTTTCGTTATCGGTATTGTCGTCGTCTAAAGTTTCTTCGTTTTCGTTAACGGCTTCTTCGGAAGAATCTTCGGAATCGTCTTCCGCGTCTTTGGGAGCTTGCGCTACGGCGTTCTCAACCACAAAATCCACGGCTTTCTCGCGAAGTATTCCGTCTTTAACGGTTTTTTCGGACGTGTATTTTTTGGCGTCCTCCGGCGTCACGCCGTACATTTTGCTTATTTCTTTATATTGCTTCTCAAAATCCTCTTCAGTGGGTTCTATTTTTTCGAGTTCAGCGATTTTGTCGAGGGCGAGACCTGTTTTTACGGTGTTCAAGGCTCTGTCTCTGTAGGAGTTTCTTACTTCTTCCTCGCTTTGCTTCGTATACTTAAGATACTCGTCGAAAGTGAGTCCGCTCTGCCTTAAAGAGTACTCCATGTTGTCGATATAATCGTCTATAACATTATCTATCATGCATTCGGGGATTTCGTCTTTTACAAGCTCCGCCAACTTATCTAAGACGTTTGACCTAAACTCGTCGTCGCTTCTCTTTTTAGCTTCTTCTTTAAGGGTCTTTTTAGTATCGCTTTTAAGCTCTTCCAAAGTGTCGAACTCGCTTACATCTTTCGCGAACTCGTCGTCAAGATCCGGCAGTTCCTCATATTTAATCGAGTTAATCTTAACTTTAAACTGAGCTTCTTTGCCGGAAAGGTCTTTAGCGTGGTACTCGTCGGGGAATTTTACGTCGATTGTAAACTCCTCGTCCAGCGAATGCCCTATTATCTGCTCCTCAAAGCCCGGAATAAAAGACCCGCTCCCGATTAAGAGGTCGTGCCCTTCGTCTTTGCCGCCGTCAAAAGGCTTGCCGTCTACGGAGCCTTCATAGTCGATATTGACTATATCGCCGTCTTGAACCGGCCTTGTGTCTACGTCTATCAGTCTCGCGTTCTCCTGCGCCATTTGGGAAAGTTTCGCGTCCACGTCCTCATCGGTTACGGGGTATTCGCGCTTTTCGGCTTCTATACCCTTGTAGTCTGTAAGCTCTATAACAGGTCTTACGGAAACTTTGCAGGAAAGCTCCACACCTTCCTTGCCTATCGTTTTAACGTCGATATCGAACGGGCTTCCCACGGCGTCTATACCGCCTTCTTCCAGAGCCGCGCCGTATGAATCGGGGAACGCTATATCGAGAGCGTCCTCGTAAAAAACGCTTTCGCCGTAGTATTTTTCTATTAAAGCTTTAGGAGCTTTGCCTTTTCTAAAACCGGGAATTTCGATTTTATTCTTATTTTTATTGTACGCTTTCATTAACGCGTCGTTAAACTCGGAAGCGCCTATGGAGATTTCAAGAGCGACTTCGTTAGTTCCCGTCTTTTCGGATGATTTTAAACTCATGTAATATTCCTTTCTAAGGTGCGTTTATTAGCTATCCAATACATTATACCACATTAAAATAGTAATTTCCAGTACTTTATTTTAAAAATATGTTAGATATTAAAATCAAAAAACAGCGGTTTTTACTGTTTCGGTAAAAAACCGCCGATTTTGCAAATCCAACCGCTAACCGCCGCTTCAATATTTTTCAATAAGTTTTGGTCTAAAATTCAATCTGTCGCAGGAGATAAGCGAAAAAGTTATTCCGTCTTTTGTAAAGTTGTCGTATCTTCCCGTAGTTTCGCCGTGAATATGCCCGAAATAGCACCTTTTTATTTTGTACTCCGTTAAAACGGAGAAAATCTCTTCTTCGCAAACCCCGTCGAGTATGGGCGGATAATGAAGAAAAACTATAGGCTCTAAATTTTGTTCTAAAGCGGATTCAATGGATCTTTTTAGTCTCTCTCTTTCTCTTAAAAGTATATTCTCAGTCTCTCGGGAAGAGTCAAAGAACCATCCTCTCGTGCCGGTTACGGCAAAATTTCCCGCTTTGAAACTGTTGTTATTTAAAAAGGATATTGTGTCGAAATTATTTAACTGAAGAAAGTTTTCCATTTTCTTCATGGTCGTCCACCAGTAATCGTGGTTGCCTTTTATTATTATTTTTTCGCCGTTTAACTTGTTTATGAAATCAAAATCGTTAAAGCACTCGGTGATTCTCATGCTCCATGACACGTCGCCGGAAATTACCGTTAAGTCGCCGCTCCCCACGACGGCGTTCCAGCGCGTTTTTAGCTTCTCGACGTAATTTTCCCAGCCCTTAAAAATATCCATGTACTTATTATTTTGCCCTAAGGATAAGTGCGTGTCTGATATTGCGAAAAGCGACATTATGAAAAATACTCCGCGGCGGAAGAGAAGAGCGGGATATCAAAATCGCCGTCGACGTTTTTGTAAAGATCCTTCCCATATCGCTCGCAATGACCCATTTTGCCCAGTACTCTCCCGTCGGGAGAAGTTATGCCCTCTATAGCGCAGTCGGAATTATTGGGATTAAAGCGAATATCGCAAGTGGGTTTTCCGTCAAAATCAACATACTGCGTCGCGATTTGACCGTTCTCGGAGAGTTTGTTTATAAGTTCCTCGCTCGCTATAAATCTCCCCTCGCCGTGCGATATGGGGACGCTGTAAATTTCGCCCGGAGCCGTGTTCATAAGCCATGGGGATTTATTAGAGGCAATTCTCGTTCTGACGATTCTCGACTGATGTCTTCCTATCGTATTGTATGTTAGGACGGGGCAGTTCTCGTCCGCGTCTATTATCTCGCCATATGGAACGAGACCTAATTTTATAAGAGCCTGAAATCCGTTGCAAATACCCAATATTAAACCGTCGCGGTTTTTAAGAAGTTCGTTTACCGCGTCTTTAATTTTGCCGTTTCTAAAAAACGACGTTATAAATTTGCCCGACCCTTCCGGCTCGTCGCCGCCTGAAAATCCTCCGGGGATAAATATTATATTTGAGTTTTTGATTTTCTCCGAAAACGCCGACGCGGACTCCGAAACCCCTAACGGCGTTAAGTTGTTTATTACGAATGTTTCAGGTACGCCTCCCGCTCTTATAACGGCTTTTTCGCTGTCATACTCGCAGTTAGTACCGGGGAAAACGGGAATTAAAACTCGCGGCTTCGCGATTTTAAACGAGGATTTTTGTCTTTTTTCTGAATTGTAATTAAATATGGGTATATCTTTTTCGTTATTTTTTATGTTGCAAGGGTAAACAGGCTCGAGTTTATTTTCATATATACTTAAAAGCTCTTTGATTGTTATCTCCCGCTCGCCGTATTTTATGGTTTTCTCGTCTCTCGTATGACCTAAAAGGGTCCCCGTTTCTTCCTCGGTGTTAAGCTCTAAAACAAACGCGCCGTAATTGTAGGAAAACAGCTCTGAAATTTCTATTTCCTCATTAAACTCAAAACCAATACTGTTGCCGAACGCCATTTTCATGACGCATTCGGCTATCCCCCCGTAACCTACGGCGGAGCACGCCTCAACATAACCTTTTTTAATAAGGCTGTTTACAACGTCAAAGAGTTCTTTTTCCTGTTCCGGGTCGGGAAGACCGTTTTTACTTTCGCATTTTAAAAGGACGACTTTATGCCACGGTTTTTTAAACTCGGGTGAAACAACGTCGTAAGTTTTGCCCGTCGTAACGGCAAATGAAACGAGAGTGGGCGGAACGTCGATATTTTCAAAAGTGCCGCTCATGGAGTCTTTGCCGCCTATCGCCGCGCATGAGTAGTCCATTTGCGCCTTAAACGCGCCTAAAAGAGCGGACAAAGGCAGTCCCCAGCGCTCGGGGTCTTTTTCGGGTTTCGGAAAATACTCCTGAAACGTAAGATAAATATTTTTAAACGACGCGCCGGAGGCTATAAGTTTTGAAATAGACTCAAGAACAGCGAGATACGCGCCTTTAAACGGGTCTTTCTCGGTTATAAACGGGTTGTAGCCCCAAGACATAAACGAACAATCGTCCGTCTCGCCTTCTAAAAGCGGAATCTTATGAACCATCGCCTGAATCGGGGTAAGCTGATTTTTGCCGCCGAAAGGAGCTAAGACCGTTCCCGCTCCGATAGTCGAGTCGAATCTCTCTGAAAGCCCTCTTTTTGAGCATACGTTCAAATCGTCCGCCAGCGCTTTATAGCCGTCTATAAATGACGAAACAGGTTTTTTATCGTAATTTTTAGGACTTTTTACTTTTATGTCGATATGTTTGGGAGCGCCGTTTGAATTTAAAAATTCTCTCGAAATATCTACGACTTTTACGCCTTTATACCTCATTGTAAGGCGTTTTTCGTCCTTAACATAGGCTACCGCCGTGGCCTCGAGATTTTCACTGTCGGCGAGTTTTATAAACTTTTCGGTATCGTCGGGAGATACCGCGACCGCCATTCTCTCCTGCGACTCGCTTATGGCGAGTTCCGTAGCCGACAACCCTTCGTATTTTTTGGGGACTTTATCAAGGTCAATTTCCAATCCGTCGGCTATTTCGCCTATGGCGACCGAAACTCCGCCCGCGCCAAAATCGTTGCATCTTTTTATAAGTTTAGACGCTTCGGAATTTCTAAATAATCTTTGAAGTTTTCTCTCTTCAGGGGCGTTGCCTTTTTGAACCTCAGCGCCGCAAGTTTCAAGCGATTTTAATGTGTGCGATTTTGAGGAACCTGTAGCTCCCCCGCAACCGTCCCTTCCCGTTCTACCGCCTAAGAGGATGATATTGTCGTAAGGCTCGGGTTCTTCTCTTCTCACGTTTTTAGAGGGGGCGGCGGCTAAAACAGCGCCTATTTCCATGTGTTTCGCCATATACCCCTCGTGGTAGATTTCGTCCACGACGCCTGTGGCGAGACCGATTTGGTTGCCGTATGAGGAATACCCCATCGCCGCGGTTTGCGCGATTTTTCTTTGCGGGAGTTTGCCTTCTATCGTGTCGGACGCTAAAGCGAGAGGGTTGGCGGAACCCGTAATTCTCATCGCGGCGTACACATACGCTCTCCCCGAGAGAGGATCTCTTATAGCCCCGCCGATGCAAGTGGCCGCCCCGCCAAACGGCTCTATTTCGGTAGGGTGATTGTGCGTTTCGTTTTTAAAAAGTAAAAGCCAATCCTCTTCTTTACCGTTTACATTTACTTTTATTTTAACGGTGCAAGCGTTAATCTCGTCCGACTCGTCAAGGTTGTTAAGCTCGCCTTTTGATTTTAAATATTTAGCCCCTATAGTGGCTATTTCCATAAGATTTACGGGTTTTGTTCTCCCGAGTTCACGCCTTACCGCCATAAACTCATCATATGCCTTCCGGGCTAAGGGATCTAAAAATTTTACGCTGTCGATCGCGGTTAAAAAAGTCGTATGGCGGCAGTGATCCGACCAGTAAGTGTCTATAACTTTAATTTCAGTCATAGTGGGCGTTTTATTTTCGGATTTAAAATAATCGCGGCAGAATTTTAAATCCTCAAGATCCATCGCGAGACCGTTTATATTGATAAACTCCAAAAGCCCTTCGTCGTCAAGGTCGTTAAAGCCATCTAAAACCTTGGGCATATCAGGCTCTTGATAATCTGTTTTAAGCGTCGTGAATCTATCAAGCGACGCTTCCCTGCTCTCTACGGGGTTAATGACGTACTTTTTTATTTTATCAAGGTCGGAATCCTTAATTTTGCCAGAAATGACATAAATCTTGGCGGTTCTGACGAGAGGTCTTTCGCCCTCGGTTATAACTTGAATACATTGAGCCGCCGAATCGGCTCTTTGGTCAAACTGCCCGGGAAGATATTCAGAGGCGAACGCGGCGTCGCCCTCGGATAATTTTAGCTCCCTATAAACGTTATCAAGCTGAGGCTCCGAAAAAACCGTCTTTACGGCTCTTTCGAACGAAACTTCGTCTATATTTTCGACGTCGTAGCGGTTTATTATTCTTAAACTTTTAATATCGACGTTAAGAAGCGATTTTACGTCGCTTTTAAGAGAAAGAGCCTCGTTTGAAAGTCCCTCTTTCTTTTCAACAAATACCCTGTAAACCATACCTTATCACCGCAAAACGGATTCGCCGTTTTTATTTTAACGCTTCAAGCGCTTTTTTGCCTATGTCTTTTCTGTAAAAAGCGTTTTTAAAGTTTATTTTTTTTATTTCGTCATATGATTTTTTAACAGCGTCCTCTAAAGTAGCGCCTAAAGCCGTAACGCCCAAAACTCTGCCGCCGTCCGTTAAAATTTTCCCGTCGCTCTTTTTAGCCCCCGCGATAAAGACTTCAGCGTCGATACCGGGATCTATTGTAATTTCGAAACCTTTTTCGTATTTTACCGGGTAGCCCCTGGACGCCATAATTACGCAGCACGCGTTGAGATCTGAAAACTCTATATTTATTTCGTCTAATTTTTCATCCGCCACCGCGTTCATAATTGTAAAGAGATCCGTTTTAAGAAGAGGCAAAACAACTTGCGCCTCGGGGTCTCCGAATCTGCAATTATATTCTA
This sequence comes from uncultured Eubacteriales bacterium, assembly GCA_964443825.1. Taxonomy (GTDB): domain Bacteria; phylum Bacillota; class Clostridia; order Oscillospirales; family Acutalibacteraceae; genus UBA1081. The sequence continues at coordinate 7,382 of CAYUEV010000011.1, read as the reverse complement.
TTACCTTAGGTCCGTCTTTAGTAATCATAAGACCGAAATACAGACACCCTTTAAAGGTTCTTCCCTCCTGTTTTAAGCCGTTTATCGTCGGGAGAAAGATTTTTTCCGCGCACTCTTTGGCGATATTATCCGTATAGTAGGGGTTGGGGGCTATAGTTCCCATGCCGCCCGTATTAAGCCCAAGGTCGCCGTCAAGCGCCCTTTTATGATCCATAGACGATACCATGGGAACTATAGTTTTGCCGTCGGTAAACGACAAAACGGATACCTCATATCCTTCTAAATATTCTTCTATAACTATGTTTTCGCCGCTTTGACCGAAGATTTTATCGACCATAATCGAATTTACGGCTTCTTTGGCGTCTTCTAATGTTTTAGCTATTATAACGCCTTTGCCGAGCGCTAAACCGTCGGCTTTAATTACTATTGGGAACGAGGCGTTATTTAAATATTCGAGAGCGTCTGAGGAATTTGAAAAAATCTCGCACTTTGCGGTAGGAATTTTGTATTTTTTCATAAAGTTTTTAGAGAAAACTTTGCTGCCCTCTATAACGGCGGCGTCTTTTTTAGGTCCGAAACACTTAACGCCTATATTTTCCAACGCGTCGACCATGCCTAAAACAAGAGGGTCGTCAGGCGTTACTACCGCAAAATCGATATTATTTTCTTTGGCGAATTTTAACGCGCCGTCGACGTCGGTCGCGGCAATCGGTACGCACAGAGCGTCTTTCGCTATGCCGCCGTTTCCGGGAAGAGCGTAAATTTCATCTATGGTTTTACTTTCCAAAAGCTTTTTTATAACGGCGTGTTCCCTTCCTCCGCCGCCTATTACCATGACTTTCATAATTTAACGTCCTTTAAAATTAATGATGGAAAAGCCTCATACCCGTAAAGCACATGGCGATCCCCAACTCGTCGCACTTTTCTATAACCTGATCGTCCCTTATCGAGCCGCCGGGTTCGGCAATATAAGTCACTCCGCTTTTTTTAGCTCTTTCTATATTGTCGCCAAACGGGAAAAACGCGTCCGAGCCAAGCGAAACGCCCGCAATGCCGTCAAGATAGGCTCTTTTTTCTTCTTTTGTAAATTCGGGAGGCTTTTTTTTAAAGAACTTTTGCCATACTCCGTCCGCCGTCGCGTCCTCGGGCGCGTCCGACACATATACGTCTATACAGTTATCTCTGTCGGGTCTTCCTATGTCGTCCTTAAATGGGAGGGAAAGCGTCTTCTCATGCTGTCTTAAAAACCACGCGTCGGCTTTATTTCCCGCCAATCTCGTGCAGTGAATCCTCGACTGCTGACCCGCTCCCACTCCTATCGCCTGACCGTTGAACGCGTAGCACACTGAATTCGATTGAGTGTACTTTAACGTAATAAGGGAAATTATAAGGTCGACTTTAGCTTTCTCCGGGATATTTTTATTTTTTGTAACGATATTATTTAAAAGACTTTCGTCGATTTTAAAGTTATTTCTGCCCTGCTCGAACGTTACGCCGTAAACCTGTTTTGTTTCTTTTTCAGCCGGCGCGTAATTTTCGTCTATTTTTACTATGTTGTAGGCGCCTTTTCTCTTTGACTTTAAAATTTCCAGCGCTTCGTCGTCGTACCCGGGGGCGATTATGCCGTCGGACACCTCTCTTTTAATGAGTTTCGCGGTCGTAACGTCGCACTTATCCGAAAGCGCGATCCAATCGCCGAAAGACGACATTCTGTCAGTCCCTCTCGCTTTCGCGTAGGCGCAGGCGAGCGGCGAATCGTCAAGCCCTTCTATATCGTCCACAAAACATGCTTTTTTAAGTTCCCTTGAAAGAGGAGCGCCAACCGCGGCGGAAGTAGGGCTTACGTGCTTAAAAGACGTGGCGCAGCACATACCCGTAGCCGCTTTTAGCTCCTTTACAAGTTGAAAACTGTTAAAAGCGTCGAGAAAATTTATATAACCCGGTTTGCCCGAGAGAATTTCAATGGGCAAATCCGAGTTGTCGCTCATATATATTCTGGCGGGTTTTTGATTGGGGTTGCAGCCGTATTTAAGTTCAAATTCCTTCATGCTCTACGCCTCTTTTATTTTTGTTTAAAAGCTTTGACTCACATTTTCCGTTTTTTAAATTTATATATTTTGTGTAAAGCGAAATCTTGTTTTGATAATTTAAGCTTTCCCATATTTCATCTGTAAATTCGCGAATATCGTCGGGTATTATCACTCTTTCAGGCTCTCCCTCAAAAGACGGAAGGGGATTTCCGTCGCTTTTATATGTGTGAATAAAATGACCGACGCCGTTTAAGGGGAAATAGTCGTATGTAAACCTCAAACACCCGGAGCCTTCGGAGTCGGCGGCTTTAAGGATATTTATTTTATATCTAAAGCTTCCGTCGAAATTGAGGATTCCGCTGATTCTCGGCGTAAAATTGGGCTTATCGGGTTCAAATTCCCTTTCGTTTAAAGCGTCCTCGAACGTTTTTCTTTCTTCCAAAAAACTGCAAATCGTGTCGGTTTGATCTCCGTTTGTGACGATTATGTTTTTGCCGAAAGTTCTTACGGCGTTATAAATTATAAGAGAAGGGTCTTCTACTTTTTTTTCGTCAAAAGGCAAGGTTTTTAACGTGTCGCCGCTCTCAAAGAACACGCGGTTTCGGCTGTTCTCGCTCCTGCCCATTATAAAATAAGCGAACGCTGCGAAACCCCCGTTTTGGGACTTCCCTATAACTATTCCGCGTCCGGGATACGCGTTGTTTTTTAGTATGTCGGAAATGGGAATCGCCTTGTAACCGCTCATAAATAACACCTCGTTTACAGTTTATTTATATATGTTTTACCGTCTTTTATCGTTATTCTGTCTTCGCAAAAAAGCTTTACCGCCAAAGGAAGGATTTTCCATTCGGCTTCTTCCATTATACGTTTTTGAAGGATTCCAGGCGTGTCGCCTTCTTTTACTTCCACGGCTTTTTGAAGTATTATAGGTCCCGCGTCGCACTCAGGTACGACGAAATGTACCGTAGCGCCCGAAATTTTTACCCCTCTTTTTAACGCTTCCTCGTGGACGTGAAGACCGTAATAGCCTATTCCGCAAAAAGAAGGTATTAAAGACGGATGTATATTTATAATTTTATACGGAAAAGCGTTAAAAACCTGCTCGTCGAAAACTGTTAAAAATCCCGCCAAAACAACTAAATCCGCGTTTTCTTTTTTTAAAGCGCTCGTTAAATCTTTAGAGTAACTTTTTATATCGCCGTAAAGCCGTCTTTCTATTACTCTTGTTTTTATACCGTTCCTTTCGGCTCTTTCCAAAGCGTAAACGCCGCTTTTTGACGATATTACCGACGTTATTTCACTCTCGCCGAACATTCCCGTCTTTTGGCTTTTTATAAGACTTTCGAGGTTTGTCCCACCGCCTGAAACAAGAACCGCTATGTTCTTTTTACTCAAAGACGACGCCCTCCTCGGATTTCACGATTTCGCCTATCACATAAGCGTCCTCACCTGAGTCTTTTAATATTTTAAGGGCTTCCTCACAGTCGCCTTCCCCGACCGTCAAAGTCATCCCGACTCCCATATTAAAAGTCGCGAACATCTCGTTATCCTGAATATTGCCTTTTTCTTTTATAAGATTAAATATCGGGGGCGTTTTCACGGCGCTTTTATTTATTTTAGCCCCAAAACCTTTCGGTATGCTCCTCGGTATATTTTCAAAAAATCCGCCGCCCGTAATATGGGACGCGCCTTTTACTTTTATGCTTTCTAAAAGCCTCATTACGGGTTTTACATAAATTTTAGTGGGAGTTAAAAGAGTTTCGCCTAAAGACTTCCCTCCTAAAGATTTCAACGGGGATTTTATATCGGCGTTTTCTATATCGAATATTTTTCTTACAAGAGAAAAGCCGTTCGAGTGAACGCCCGACGAAGGAAGAGCGATAACGCGGTCGCCCTCTTTAATAAGAGAGTTGTCTATAATTTTATCTTTATCTACCGCGCCAACTGAAAATCCAGCCAAATCGTACTCGTCCGGCGGGTAAAATCCCGGCATTTCGGCCGTTTCCCCTCCCGTTAAAGCGGCGTTCGCCTGTAAGCACCCTTCGGCTACGCCCGACACTATAGACTCGATTTTTTCAGGAGTATTTTTGCCCGTCGCTATATAGTCGAGAAAAAACAGCGGTTTCGCGCCCGAACATATTATATCGTTTACGCACATCGCGACGCAGTCGATTCCTACCGTGTCGTGTTTATCCATTAAAAAAGCCAGCTTCAGTTTAGTGCCTACTCCGTCCGTTCCGCTTACTAAGACCGGCTTTTTATATTCTTCGAGATTAAGCTCATATAAAGCCCCAAAACCGCCTATCCCCGATAAAACGCCTTTTGTCAGCGTCTTTTGCACGTGACTTTTCATAAGTTCCACAGCGCGGTAACCCGCCTTAACGTCTACTCCGGCGTTTTTATAGCTTTCTCTTAAATCTTCCATAAAACTCTCCTTGATATTTAATCGGGAATTTTTTGCTCGAATTTATTTTTATGCACTTCCTTGGGAACCGGCGTCGGGTAATTTCCGCTAAAACACGCCGTGCAGAAGTTATCGGGGGTGTTCGACGGGGCTAACTTACCCGCGCTCTCAAGACTTAAAAATCCCAATGAATCCACGCCTATTATCTTAGCGATTTCGTCTATAGAGTGATGGCACGCGATTAAATTTTCTTTTGAGTCTATATCTATGCCGTAATAGCACGGATTTAAAAACGGAGGGGCAGAAAATCTCATATGAACTTCTTTAGCCCCCGCTTCCCTTATAAGTTTAACGGTTCTCGCGCTCGTGGCGCCTCTGACCATTGAGTCGTCCACAAGAACAACTCTTTTGTCTTTTACGGCGCAGGCTATGGCGTTTAGTTTTATCCGCAATTTATCTTCTCTTGATTTTTGCCCGGGAGAGATAAACGTTCTTCCTATGTACTTATTTTTTATAAAGCCTATTTCATATGGTATGCCGGACTTGCGAGAAAAGCCTATGGCCGCGTCTATGCCCGAATCCGGCACTCCGAAAACTACGTCCGCGTCGGCGGGGTGTTCTAAAGCTAAAAATTCTCCCGCCCTGAGCCTTGCATGATGGACTGAATAACCATCGACAATCGAATCGGGACGGGCAAAATATATGTACTCGAATACGCACAGGGCTTTCTTCGCTTTTCCTACGTGGTCTTTTATCGAGCGAGCGCCGTTTTTGTCAAAAACGAGTATCTCGCCCGGCTCAAGATCTCTTATGAACTTGGCTCCCACCGCGTCTAAAGCGCAAGTTTCGGAGGATACGACGTAACTTCCGTCCTCAAGCCGACCGTAACAAAGCGGTCTAAAGCCGTTTTCATCCCTTACGGCGATAAGCTTGGAGGGCGACATAATAACAAGACTGTAAGCGCCTTTAATTTTGTTCATGGCGCGATTAACCGCCTCTTCTATGGAAGGCGACGATATTCTCTCTTTTATTATGTTGTAAGCGATTACCTCGGTGTCGCTCGTCGTCTGAAAAATAGAACCTCCGAGTTCAAGTTCCGTTCTAAGCTCATATGAATTGACTATATTCCCGTTATGGGCTACGGCGAGATGACCTTTAATGTGGTTTACAACGAGCGGCTGCGCGTTAATTCTGTCGGTAGCGCCCGTAGTGCCGTATCGAACGTGACCTATCGCAATATTTCCCCACCCTAAAGAATCAAGGCGGGAATTAGTAAAAACGTCGCTTACAAGACCCACGTCGCGGTAAGAATTAAAAAGACCTTTATCGTTTACAACGATCCCGCAGCTCTCCTGCCCCCTGTGCTGAAGAGCGTAAAGACCGTAGTATACGTAATGAGCGAGGTCGTTTGTGGCGGGTGAAAAAATTCCGAACACGCCGCATTCTTCATGTAAAGTTGACATTTAATAAACCCTTTTAAACCGCTTATAAAATTTTAGCCGGATCGATTCCTGCCGGAAAAATACATGATAAGCAAATAAAAAACTTTAGTTAAACCGGCTTTAATTTATTGCTCCCCGAAAACTCTCTTCATCATCTCGTCGTAAGCTTCTTCCACATCGCCTAAATCCCTGCGGAAGCGGTCTTTATCGAGCTTTTCATGGGTGTTGACGTCCCAAAAACGGCACGTGTCGGGAGATATTTCATCGGCTAAAATTATTTTGCCGTCGGACGTTTTGCCGAATTCTATTTTAAAATCAATTAAATCGACGTCAATTTTTTTAAAAAAATCTTTTAAAAAGTCGTTAATTTTAAACGTGTATTTCGTTATCGCGTCAAGGTCTTCTTTAGTCGCCCAACCGCAGGCGATTATATGGTATTCGTTCACCATAGGGTCGCCTAAATCGTCGTCTTTATAGCAAAACTCAAGCGTTGGGCAAAGAAGCTTCGTTCCCTCTTTTACGCCGAATCTTTTTGAAAAAGACCCGGCGGCGGTATTTCTGACTATAACTTCTAAGGGGATTATATGTACTTTTTTAACAAGAGTTTCGCGGTCTGAAAGTTCTTTGACAAAGTGAGTGGGAACGTCTTCTTTTTCAAGAAGACGCATAAGATAATTTGACATACGGTTATTGACGACGCCTTTACCTTCAATCGTGCCTTTTTTAAGCCCGTTAAAAGCCGTAGCGTCGTCTTTATATGATACTATACATAAATTTTCGTCGTCCGTCGAGAAGACTTTTTTAGCCTTGCCTTCGTACAGCTGCTCTCTTTTTTCCATTTTAAAAACCCCGCCCTAAGTAAGATCTTTTGAGTTATACAACTTTTCTATGGTTTTATTTTTGTTTAGGACTTTTTCTCTTCCCTTTTCTCTCTCGTTTTTAAGTTTTAATGAGAGCTCGTCGTCGTTCACCGCTAAAATCTCCAAAGCCAGTAACGCGGCGTTAGCGGCCCCGTCGACGGCGACCGTCGCCACGGGTACGCCGGGAGGCGTCATAACGGTCGATAAAAGCGCGTCTAGCCCGTCTAATCTTTTTCCCGCTATCGGTATTCCTATCACGGGAAGAAGCGTGTTAGCGGCCAAAGCTCCGGCTAAATGAGCCGCCATACCCGCCGCCGCGATTATAACGCCAAAACCGTTATCCCGGGCTTTTTGGGAAAACTCCGCAACTTCCGAAGGCGTTCTGTGAGCCGAAAAAACGTGAACTTCATACGTTACGCCGTAATTTTTAAGCGTGTCGACAGCTTTTTCCACGACGGGCAAATCGCTGTCGCTGCCCATTATCACCGCGACTTTTTTCAAAATTTTCTCTCCCCTTTTTTTAGTTTTCTCCGCAAAATATTATAACGCCAAAAAGGAATAATTTCAATAAAGCGCCTTAAAAACCGGTCGAAAAAATAACGGTCGCGGGAACGCTAATTTTAGTAAAATTCACTGAATGCAAATT
>CAYUEV010000010.1:0-39007 GCA_964443825.1 uncultured Eubacteriales bacterium | reverse complement strand
AAGCGATAGTAATTTTACTTGAGCGGGGCGAGCCTCGCTCTTTTGTTTTGCGAAAGGAAAGAAGGCGTTAATTTTGAGCGGAAAGAAAAACGTCGTTTCTATCGTGTGGGAATTGGCGGAACCCGTCGCCCTGTCTTTAGGGCTTAAACTTTGGGACGTTCGCTTTTTAAAAGAAGGAGCTAACTGGTATTTGAGAATAATAATCGACAAGGACGAAGGGGTTTCGATTGACGACTGCGTTAATATGAACAACGCTTTGGAGCCTTTGCTTGACGAAAAAGACCCTATAGAGCAAAGCTATAATCTTCAAGTGTCCTCCCCCGGAATTGAAAGGAATCTTACGAGGGACGCGCATTTTAAAGAATACCTAAACGAAAAAATCATGGTAAAACTCCCTAAGGCCATAGACGGGGCAAAAGAATTTCACGGCGTATTAAAAGAATACGAAGACGGGGAGATTACGTTGGAATACGGCGACGGGAAAATTTTAAAAGTAAACAAAAAAGAGACTTCATTCGTAAAAGCCGACGATTTCAACGGATTTGACTGAACATTAAATAAAACGGAGCTGACTTAAAAAAGATGGATAAAGAATTTTTCGAAGCCGTAAGCGCTTTAGAGAAAGAAAAAAATATTCCGAAAAACGCCATATATGAAAAAATAGCCAACGCGTTCGTTATAGCGGCGGGGCACAATTACGGCTCAAAAGACGGAATTTATTGCGACATTGACCCGGAAGCTCAGACTGTAAACCTCTGCATTAGAAAAACGGTCGTGCCTTCCCCGGAAGATATAGAAAATCCCGCGACTGAAATGTCTAAAGATGAGGCGAGAACGCACAGACCCGACGCGGAGCCGGGCGATATAATAGAGATACCTTTAAGCGTCGATAATTTCGGAAGAATCGCCGCCCAGACCGTAAAGCACGTTTTGCGCCAGGGGATAAGAGAAATCGAGCACGATCAGGTTCTCGAGGAGTTTCAAAGCCGCAATCAGGAAATCGTCACCGCGAAAGTCGTGGGGAAAGACTCGAAAACGGGAAATATCTCCTTGGAAATCGGGAACGCCGAGGCGATTCTCCCTAAAAACGAGCAAATCCCCGGTGAAACCTTTGAAATAGGGCAACTTATAAAAGTATACATAGTGGACGTAAAATCAACCGATAAAGGTCCTAAAGCCATGATTTCAAGAACTCATCCGGGACTTGTAAAAAGGCTTTTCGAGCAGGAAGTGCCGGAAATTTTCGACGGTACGATAGTAGTAAAAGGAGTTTCGAGAGAGGCGGGCTCAAGGACGAAAATCGCCGTTTACAGCGCGGATCCCGATATTGACCCGGTGGGCTCGTGCATAGGGCAAAAAGGGCTCAGAATCAATAAAATAGTAAGCGTTCTCGGCGGCGAAAAAATAGACGTCGTGAAGTACAGCGAAAACCCCGAAGAGTATATAGCCTCTTCGCTCTCTCCCGCCGAAATACTAAAAGTCGAAATTATAAGCGAGTCGCTGAAAACCTGCCAGGTTACTACTCCCGACACGCAGCTTTCTTTAGCGATAGGCAATAAAGGGCAGAACGTCCGCCTCGCCGCCCGTCTTACAGGCTGGAAAATCGACATAAAGCCGGAAAGCGGATTCTACAGACCGACGATTCAGCTTTAAAAACAATTAAAACGAGGAAGTCTTTATGCGTCAGAGGAAAATACCTTTGCGAAAATGTTTAGGGTGTTATGAGTCAAAGCCCAAAAGCGAACTTATAAGAATCGTAAGATCCCCCGAGGGCGAGGTTCGCGTCGATTTATCCGGCAAAAGCCCCGGAAGAGGAGCGTATATATGCCCTAACGCCGATTGCCTTGAAAAAACCAAAAAATCAAGGAGACTTGAAAGAGCGCTCGAAATTCCCGTAGGGGAAGAAGTTTACCTTGAGATTGAGAGGACGTTTAAAGACATTGAACGATAAATTTTATAACGCTTTGGGTCTTTGCAGAAAATCTCGGAATTTGACGATAGGCCGCGACGAAGTAAAAAATTCCGTAAAAAGCGGTAAGGCGAAAATAATCATTTTGACCGCCGATTCATCTCCAAGGCTTGAAAAAGAGTTTAAGAATATAGCGGAAAATATTAAAATAATCAGAACGGACGCGTCCATGGACGACATGGAAAAACGCGTCGGGAAACATTCGGGAATATTCTCCATAACGGACGAGGGTTTAAAGAATCTTGTCCTGAAAGCGATAAAGGAGGACTGCGTATATGCCGCAAATCAATAAATACAGAGTTCATGAGGTAGCTAAAGACTTTGGCGTAAAGAGCAACAGCGTAATAGAGCTGCTCGGAAAGTATTTTAAAGAGCCTAAAAAGCACCAGACCGCTTTGACGGATTCGGAGCTTGACGTCATATTTGAAACTTTCACAAAAGAGCGCGAAGTCGAGAACTTTGACGAGTACTTTACTTTGACGGCCGAAAAACTCCCTGGGGAAGAATCTGTTAAACCCGCTCCCAAGAAAGAGAAAGAGACGGAAGAAACCGGCAAAGCCGAAACTAAAGAACCCGGTAAAGAAGAAAATAAAGAAAAAGAGCAAAAAGAGCAGAAGAAGCAAAAGACGGTCAAAAAGCCCGAGGAGACCAAAACTCCCCGCAAATCCGAGACGCCCGCTAAAAAGCCCTTTGAAAAGCGCGGCGACAAAAATAACCGAAACACCCCTCTTCAAGCGAGGACGAAAGGCGACGCTCATACGGTCGATACGAGAGGATCGAATATCGACCTTGATAAATACAACGAAAAATACGAGGAGATAGCGCCTGAAAAAGACAGGATGAGGGACAGGGACACCGCTAAAAAGCAGAAGATCAACCAAAAGTCCAAGAGATACCGCAAACAGGGTACGCGTTCCGGCAAAAAGGAAACCGAGAGAGAAAGACTTGACCGCATCGCCTCCGAAAGAGCCAAAAAACACATGGTGATTAAAATAGGAGACGAGATTACGGTAAACGAACTCGCTCAAAAACTTAAGGTCGCCGTGTCGCAAGTTTCAAGCAAGCTTATATCTTACGGCGTTATGGCGAACGCCAACGAAACGATAGATTTCGACGCCGCGTCCATAGTGGCCGAGGAGTTTAACGCTAAAGTCGAAAAAGAAGTCGTAATCTCCATAGAAGACAGAATTATAGACGATTCCGAAGACGCGAGTGAGAATCTTGAGCCGAGAAGTCCCGTAGTTTGCGTTATGGGACACGTGGATCACGGCAAAACGTCGCTCCTAGACGCCATAAGGCACACGTCCGTCACATCTACCGAGTCGGGCGGAATTACTCAGCACATAGGCGCTTACAGAGTAAACGTAAACGGAAGCGATATAACTTTCTTAGACACTCCCGGTCACGCGGCTTTTACCGCTATGAGAGCGAGAGGCGCTATGGCGACCGATATAGCCGTTCTCGTGGTGGCGGCCGACGACGGAATTATGCCCCAGACGGTGGAAGCCATTAACCACGCTAAAGCGGCGGGGGTTTCGATTATAGTCGCCATCAATAAAATGGATAAGCCCGGAGCGAACCCGGACAGAGTTATGCAGCAGCTCACCGAGTACGAGTTAGTCCCCGAAGAGTGGGGCGGCGACACGATTTGCGTTCCCGTTTCCGCCAAAACAGGCGAAAATCTCGATAAACTCCTTGAATCGATTCTCCTTGTGGCGGAGGTAAGAGAGCTTAAAGCCAATCCCAACAGAGCCGCTAAAGGCGTCGTAATAGAGGCGAGGCTCGATAAAGGCAGAGGTCCCGTGGCTACGCTTCTCGTGCAAAACGGAACCCTTAAATCAGGCGATATTATAGTCGCCGGCACGTCCGTCGGAAGAGTAAGAGTTATGACGGACTACAGAGGGAGAAGAGTTAAAACCGCCGGTCCTTCCGTCCCCGTCGAGATTTCGGGGCTTACCGAAGCTCCTAACGCGGGAGACGCTTTCGACGCCGTTTCAGACGAAAAGTTGGCGAGAGAATTAGTCGAACAGAGAAAACAAAAAGAAAAAGAAGCTCAGTGGGGATCTGTCAAGAAAGTCACTCTCGACAATCTCTTCCAGACCATTGAGGCGGGAGAGATGAAAGAGCTCAACATAATAGTAAAAGCGGACGTTCAAGGCTCTGTGGAAGCCGTTACGGCGAGCCTTCAAAAGCTCTCTAACGACGAAGTGAGAGTAAACGTAATTCACGGCGGCGTAGGGGCTATAAACGAATCGGACGTTATGTTGGCGCACGCGTCAAACGCCATTATCATAGGCTTCCACGTAAGACCCGACCCGGTGGCGGCGGCCAACGCCGAAAGAGATCATGTCGAGATGCGCATGTATATGGTTATTTACGACTGCATTGAAGACGTTCAATCCGCTATCAAAGGTATGCTCGCTCCCAAATACAGGGACGTAGACCTTGGGAGACTCGAAGTCAGGAACAAATTTAAAATATCAAACGTCGGGGCTATCGCGGGATGTTACGTCTTATCGGGCGTCATCAGAAGAAACGCGAAAATCCGCATAGTGCGCGACGGAATAGTAATAGCCGAGGACGAAATTGACTCGTTAAGGCGCTTTAAAGACGACGTTAAAGAAGTCGCCGCGGGCTATGAGTGCGGCGTAGGGCTTTTAAAGTTTAACGACTTTAAAGAGGGCGACGTATTCGAGGCTTACGTCACCGAAGAATACAGAGACAAATAATAAAAAACGGGGCGGAGAGCGCATCCCCGCCCTGTCCGCTTTACGGGGTGTTTAATTATGTCGACGCATAAAAACGACCGCGCCGGAGAAGATATAAAACGCGAAATCACCGCTATAATAAGAGAATTAAAAGATCCGAGAATCGAAGGTAAATTCTTAACCGTGGTAAGAGCGGATTTAGCGTCGGATCTTTCTTACGGCAAAATATACATAAGCGCGATGGAAGGGCTTGAAACGGCTAAAGAAGCCGTTAAATGTTTAACGCGCGCCGAAGGTTTAATAAAAAAGGAACTTGGCGCGAGACTTCATTTAAGAAAAGCGCCCGAACTTAAATTTATAGCGGACGATTCCGTTCAAAAAGGAATCGAGCTTTGGTCAAATTATGAGAAAATGAAGGAGAAAGGGCAAGGCTCTTTATGAAAATAAGTAAAAGCGAGGCGTCGTCTGTCCTCTTAAACGCCGACAATATCCTCATTTTGGCGCATGACGACCCCGACGGGGACGCGGTAGGCAGCGCGTCGGCTTTGTGCAAGGCTTTAAATTCATTAGGAAAAACCGCGTTTATAGATTTAGACGCTCCCGCGAAATCTGACGTTTTTATGACGGAAGGACTGAAAGCTCCCGAAAGTTTTAAGCCGTCGTTTATAATAGCCGTCGATACCGCGGACGCCAAGATTCTTTACAAAAGGGACAAATATCCTAAAATCGATCTGTCTATAGATCACCACGCGTCTAACGTTTTGTACGCCGACAAGACGTGCCTCGACGAAAAAGCCGCCGCCGCGAGCGAAGTCGTTTACGATATACTTAAAATTATGGGAGTTGAAATAACCAAAGATATTGCGGAGCGGCTTTACATAGGCTTATCAACGGACACGGGGTGCTTCCGCTACGGCAACACCACCTCTAAAGCTTTAAGGGACGCGGCGGATCTTTGCGATTTAGGCGCGGAAATAGCTAAAATAAATAAAATTCAGTTTGAAACAAAATCAAAAGAGTATGCTTTAATCGAGAGAATGGCCATATCGTCAATGGAAATGTTTTTTGACGGCAAATGCGCCATGATAACGATAACTTACGATATGTTCAAGGAGAGCGGTGCGGCTTTAAGCGAAACGAAACTCCTGTCTTCCCTTCCAAGACAAATTGAGGGCGTTCTCGTGGGAGTTACTTTAAAAGAGCGCGACAGGGGCGTATTCTCGGTATCGATTAGAACCAACGAACCTGTAAACGCGTCTTTTATCGCGAAGTCGTTAGGCGGCGGCGGTCACAGGATGGCGGCGGGCTGCACCGTTAAAGGCTCTAAAGAAGAAGCGCAAAAGATAATTTTAAACGCCGTAAAAAACGAGATTTTCTAATATGCCGGGATTTATTATTTTTGATAAGCCGGAAGGCGTGACGTCCTTTACGGCCGCCAACATAGTAAGAAAAATCGCTAAAGAAAAGAAGGCGGGGCATACCGGGACCTTAGACCCTTTGGCGACGGGAGTTCTCCCGGTAGCCTTAGGCTCTTCCACAAGGTTTATAAATTACCTGAGATCGTCCGATAAGTCATACAGGGCTTCTTTTATTTTAGGCGAAAAAACCGACACTTACGATATTACGGGTAAAGTTATAGAAAAGCGCGAAAAAATCCCGCCTGAAAACGAAGTAAAAAGCGCTTTAAAAAATTTTTTAGGGGAAATTAAGCAAAAACCGCCCATGTACTCCGCCGTTAAAATAGACGGGGAGCGGCTTTATAAATTAGCGAGAAGAGGGATCGAAACCGACCGCCCCGAAAGGCTTGTCGTCATATACTCAATAGACTTTGTTTCTCATTTAAACGACGAATACACCATAGATATAAAATGCTCAAAAGGCGCTTATATAAGATCCGTAATTAACGATTTAGGGGAGCTTTTAGGCGCGGGAGCGGTTATGACTAAACTTAGAAGGACGTATTCCAACGGTTTTTCTTTAGAATCGGCTCACACGGAGGAAGAACTTAAAAGTTCAAGCGACGTAAATAAATTTATTATCCCACCTGATAAAGCGCTCGATTTTTACCCTTATGTGAAATTATCAAAAGGGCAGTCGACGCGCTTTAAAAACGGCGGGGAGCTTTATTTGGAGAGAATACCGGGGGAAATAGCGAAAGGCTTGCAGAGAGTTTATTCTTTCGACGACGTTTTTTTAGGTTTAGGCGAAAATAGCGACAATATTTACTTAAAGCCTAAAGTCGTAATAAACGACGGCTAAAAATTATGAATACAGAAAATAAAAAAACGGCCTTGGCGTTAGGGGCGTTCGACGGACTTCATTTAGGTCATAAAGCGGTAATAGAGGGAGCGTTAAAAGAAAAGGAGAAAGGACTTTCGCCGGTTATTCTCCTTTTTTCGGAGCATCCCTTAAAAACGCTCGCGGGAAAATCGCCCGGGGAGCTTTTTTTAGGCGAAACCAAAGAGCGGGAACTAAAAAGAACCGGCTGCGCGACTTTTACCGTAAATTTCCCGGATATAAAAGACTACGACCCGGAAAATTTTTTTTTGGAAATACTTATAAAGCGATTAAACGCAAAGTCCATATCGTGCGGATTTAATTATAAGTTCGGGAAAAACGGCGAAGGAAACGTCGACGTTTTAAAAAAACTTTCCGAAAAATATAAAGTAGATCTCTTTGTCGCCGAAAGAGTGGACTTTGAGGGCGAGCCGATAAGTTCCACAAGAATAAGAAAATGCTTAAAGTCAGGCGAAATTAAAAAAGCAAACGAGATGCTCGGAAGGTTTTATTCTTATTCTTTCAAAATAGAAAAAGGCGATGGAATAGGCGAAAAAATACTTTCTATACCTACCGTAAATCAGAGTTTTAACGAAAATTTTACAGTTCCGCTGTATGGGGTTTACGCGTCGTGTACCAGCGTATTGGGGAACGTATACCCGTCGGTTACAAATATAGGGGTTCGCCCGACGGTGGACGGAAATAAACTGAGAAGCGAAACCCACATATTAAATTTTAAAGGCGATATATACGATAAAACAGCCGAAGTTTTTTTAATAGATTACATGAGACCCGAAATAAAATTTAATAATCTCAACGACTTAAAAAGTCAAATGGAAAAAGACAAGAAAAAAGCGGCTTTAATATCTTCCCCCGCCTTAAAAAAAGTAAAGAACTTGTTAGAATAGGCAAAGCTCTTGACAAAAAGTCGTTTTAGTTTTAAAATGAGTTAAAAATAATAAAGGAGAAGAACGTCATGGCGCGTTTTTTAGCGCCTGCGGTCGAGGCTGCGGTCGTTACGGTCGCCGCTAAAATCGTAAAATCAAAAGAGCTCAAAAAAGAAAAGCGAAAGCCCTTTAAGTTTAGAAAGCGCAGGGTTTAAAAGCAATTCCCCGTTAAGCGCGAAAACTCCTTTTTACGAGAAACTAAACCGGCTCATGCGTATGCTTTGGGGCTTGTTATATGGATAGCTATTCTCCTGATAAAAGACCCCAAAGGCGTTATAAGAAAGCGTCTTTTAAATAAAAAAAGCGATTAGTTAAAATTTTTCGACTAATCGCTATAGTAAAATTTCATGCAAAACGATATTAAAGATATTCTGAAAAAAGTGAGTATAGGGGAAATTTCCCCCGAGGACGCTTTTCTTAAAATAAAAACAGAGTCTTTTAAAGATTTGGGCTACGCTAAAGTAGACCTTAACAGAAAATTGCGAAAAGGCGTAACGGAAGTAATTTACGGTGAAGGGAAAACGCCGGAGCAGATTATCGGAATCGCGTCCGCGTTAAAGGAAAGCGGTCAGGGGAATATTATTATTACAAGGGTATCGCCCGAAAAGGCGGATGTAATCTCTAAAAAATTCGATATAGAATATAACGCCCCCGGAAGAATCGTTACAATAGGAGAAAAAGAAGAGCCTAAAGGCGCGGGGACGATTCTCGTCGCCACGGGTGGGACGAGCGATATTCCGGTAGCCGAGGAAGCTTTCGTCACGGCGGAGTTTTTGGGAAACAGCGTTAAAAAACTCTACGACGCGGGGGTCGCGGGAATCCACAGGCTTTTAAACAGCATTGACGACATTATGTCGGCGTCCGTGATAATCGCCGTAGCGGGTATGGAAGGGGCGCTCCCAAGCGTGATAGGCGGTCTTTGCGACCGCCCCGTTATAGCCGTCCCGTCAAGCGTAGGCTACGGCGCGTCTTTCGGCGGTCTTACGGCTCTTTTATCAATGCTCAATTCGTGTTCAAGCGGGGTAAGCGTAGTAAACATAGACAACGGTTTCGGCGCGGGGTATCTCGCCAGCATGATAAATCATACGGGCTTTTAATCGAGGTCGGCTTATGAAAATACTTTATTTTGACTGCTCCATGGGCTCTGCGGGAGATATGCTCGCGGGTTCTCTTTTTTCATTGCTTGAAGACTCTGAAAAAGAGGAGTTTTTAAAAAAAATCAATAACGCGGGACTGCCGGGCGTTAAAATAAACGCGGAAAATTCAATTAAACGCGGTATTTCGGGCGTTTGCTATAACGTAACCGTAAACGGCTCGGAAGAAGACGAAAACGAATACGGTTACGATAGCGAGGAACATGATGGCGAACATGAACAGAACGACGAACACGAGCGTAAGCATCATCACAGTTCTTTTAACGATATAGAGAATACGGTAAACAACTTAAATTTAGACGAAAAAATAAAAAAAGATATTATTTCGGTTTACAGTTCTTTAGCGGAAGCCGAAAGTAAAGTTCACGGCGAGAAAATCGAAAAAATACACCTCCACGAAGTAGGCGCCGCGGACGCTATAGCCGACATAGCCTCGGTATCGCTGCTTTTGGATATTTTATCGCCCGATAAAATTATATCGTCTCCCGTCAATACGGGTTTCGGAAGAGTAAAATGCGCTCACGGCGTTTTGCCCGTTCCCGCTCCCGCGACGGCGGAACTTTTAAAAGGAATACCCGTTTTCGCGGGCGACATAGAAGGGGAACTTTGCACCCCCACCGGGGCCGCCCTTTTAAGGTATTATTCAGACGATTTCGGAAAAGCGCCGCCCATGACCATAGAGAGAACGGGTTATGGAATGGGCAAAAGGGACTACCCCGCCGCGAACTGCTTGAGATCCGTTTTCGGAGAGTATTACAATAAAGATTCCGATAAAAAACCGGAAAAAAACGAAAATGAAAATTCCGAAATAACAGAAAAAATATATGAAGTGTCGTGTAATATCGACGATATGACGGCTGAAGATATATCTTTCGCCGTCGAAAAACTTTTCGAATGCGGCGCACTCGACGTTTTTATAACCCCCGTCATTATGAAAAAGTCGCGCCCGGGCGCTTTAATCACCGCCCTTTGCAAAGACGAGAAGGAAAAAGATATAGCGAGATGTTTTTTTAAATACACAAGCACGTTAGGCGTTCGCGAAAAGAAAGTAAAAAGACGCGTTTTAACCCGCAAAACGGTCGTGGAAGACACGCCTTTGGGCCGGGTAAGGAAAAAAATTTCCGAAGGCTGGGGCGTTACCAAAGAAAAGTATGAGTTTGACGATATAGCCGCTATCGCCGATAAAGACGACTTATCATAAAACATTTATAAAGGGAAATAATAATGAAAATCTGTATATACGGCTCTTCAAGCGATGAAATTTCAAAAGGTTACATTAAAAAAACAGAGGAATTGGGCGAATTTTTAGGAAGTCGCGGTCACTCTCTCATATTCGGCGGCGGCGCTTCAGGTCTTATGGGAGCGGCCGCAAGGGGCTTTCACAGGGCAAGCGCAAAAATTACAGGCGTAGTTCCGTCTTTTTTTAACGTCGACGGGATAATTTACGAACATTGCGACGAACTGATAAGAACTCCCACGATGAGAGTGAGAAAAGAATTTATGGACGACCTGTCGGACGCTTTTATCACAACGCCCGGCGGGGTCGGCACTTTCGACGAGTTTTTTGAGATGATTACGTTAAAACAACTCGGTCAGAACAACAAACCTATGGTAATATACAATATAGACGGCTATTTCGACAATTTTTACAGTCTCTTGTTAAATTGCGTGGAAGGGGGATTTATGCCCCATAAAACCGTGGAATTAGTCCATAAAAGCGAAAATATAGAGGATATAGCGGAGTATATCGAAAACTATAAACCGATTGAATTTAATATTTTAGACTATAAAAGAATAAATAATAACTAAAATTAACTAAAAAGGGCAAATACACATGAACTACTCGTTATCAAAATCAAAGGCTAAGGATCTTATAGAAAATAAACTTTCCCATTTTTTCGGAGTGTCAAGCGAAAACGCGTCTTATGAACAATATTACCGCGCGATCGCCATGATTTTAACGGAACTTATGGGGCGGGGGAGATCGGAATTTACAAAAAGAAGCGATAAAAAAGGCGGCAAGAGAGTATATTATCTCTCAATGGAATTTTTAATGGGACGCTCCCTTAAAAACAACCTCTACAATCTTAATTTAGAAGAGACGTTTGCCGAGGCGTTAAAAGATTTCGGCATAAATATAGAAAAGATTTACGAGTGCGAACCCGACGCGGGTCTTGGCAACGGCGGTTTGGGAAGGCTCGCCGCGTGCTATCTAGACGGACTCGCGACAGACGGCTACCCCGCGAGAGGTTACAGTATTTTATACGAATACGGAATATTTAAGCAAAAAATCGTAGACGGATGGCAGACGGAACTCCCCGACGAATGGCTGCCCGGCGGCGACGTTTGGCTTCTTCCGAGAGAGGAAAGCGTCGTTGAAATCCGTTTTGAAGGTCATGTGGAGGAGTCCTGGGACAATCATTACCACCATGTCGAGTTAAAAGACTATACCTCTATTCAAGCCGTTCCTTACGATATGTTCGTTTCAGGCAAAGACGGCAAGGGAATCAGCGTTTTAAGGCTTTGGACGGCGAGAGCTCCGGGGATTGATATGTCGCTCTTTAATCAAGGCGACTATATGAGGGCTATGGAAAGAAACGCCATGGCGGAAGTTATAAGCAAAGTGCTCTACCCCGCCGACAATCACCCCGAAGGCAAGAGTTTAAGATTAAGACAGCAGTACTTCCTTGTTTCGGCGTCGATTCAGGATATTATACACAGTCACTTAAGAAGATACGGCACGCTCGACAATTTAGCCGAAAAAGCCGCGATTCACATAAACGACACTCATCCCACTTTAGCCATACCCGAACTTATGAGAATCATGCTCGACGAGTGCGGATACGGATGGGACAACGCTTGGACTATCGTCACAAATACCGTCGCTTACACGAATCACACCGTTATGAAGGAGGCGCTCGAGTGCTGGGGCGAGGATTTAGTTAAGAGACTTATACCGAGAGTTTACGAGATAATTAAAGAAATCGACAACAGATGGAGAAGTTTTGTTTGGACTTCCACGCACGACGCCGATTATGTCGAGCGCACCGCTATAATTTCAGGCGGCATAATTAAAATGGCTAATTTATGCGTAGCGTCCTGCCACAGCGTAAACGGAGTTTCGGCTCTTCACTCCGAGATACTTAAAAACGAGGTTTTTAACGACTTTTATAAACTCACTCCCGCGAAATTCCATAACGTCACAAACGGTATCGCCCACAGACGCTGGCTTTGTCAGGCGAACCCCGATCTTACTTCTTATTTAACCGATTTAATAGGCGACGGATTTATATTGAACTCCAACGAGTTATCTAAACTCAAAGACTACAAAGACGATAAAACCGTTCTTTCCGATTTAAGAAAGATAAAACGACAAAATAAAGTAAAATTTTCACAATACATAGAAAAAGCGGAAGGCGTAAAATTAGATCCCGACTCTATATTCGACGTGCAGGTAAAGCGGCTCCACGAGTATAAGCGCCAGCACTTAAACGCTTTAAATATACTCGGAAGATACCTTGAAATAAAAGCGAATCCCAACGGGGATTATATCCCCCACGCTTATATTTTCGGCGCCAAGGCCGCCCCCGGGTACTTTGTCGCCAAGAAAATAATAAGCTTTATTTGCGCACTATCCAAAATGATAGACGAAGATCCCGTAGTCAACAAGTACTTAAAAGTCGTATATGTCGAAGACTATAACGTCACCGCCGCCGAAAAGCTTATGCCCGCTTCCGATATTTCAGAGCAGATTTCTTTAGCCGGGACGGAGGCTTCCGGCACCGGCAACATGAAACTCATGATAAACGGCGCTGTGACGTTAGGGACGATGGACGGCGCCAATATAGAAATTCACAACGCGGTAGGATCTGAAAACATTATTATTTTCGGTATGGATACGGCGGAAGTCGAAAGGCTTAAAAAGAGCGGCTACGACCCGTCTTCATACTACTACAACAATCCCGTTCTTAAAAACATAATAGATTTCATTAACAATAACGGCGTAAACGGACAGAAATTCCCCGAGATAGGCGCGACTATAACTCATCACGACCCGTATATGGTTCTCGCCGACTTCGCGGATTACAAAAAGGCGTGTGAAAAAGTCGACGCTCTCTGGAAAGACAGGGAGCAGCTCGATAAAATGTCGCTTATGAACATAGCGGGCGCGGGGATTTTCTCAGCCGACAGAGCTATAAACGAGTACGCTAAAGATATTTGGAAGATAAAGTAACCGTAAAAACGCCGCGTTTTTCATTTAACGTAAAAGCGCGGCAGTTTAACTTAAACCTATAGATGACCGTATTCAATTCAAGAGACAGCGCTTTTAAGTCCAAATTCGGAAGCGTAGAGGCGGGAGAGAACGTTCGTTTTTCCGTTCAAGCGCCGAGGAATATGGGCTGTAGCGGCGTATATTTTGTTATAAAAGAAGATCAAAAAGAAGAACGCTTTTATCCTTTGGCGTGGAAAAGTACCGACGGAATGACTGAATGGTGGAGTCTTGATTTTGAGTTTTCAAAAGAGGGGCTTTATTTTTATCACTTTCAATACGACGCCCCGTTCGGAAGAGCTAAAATATTAAAGGGCAAAAACGGCGAGGGCGTTTTAAACGGCGAGGGCGGCTTATGGCAGGAAACCGTTTATAAAAAAGGCTTTAAAACGCCTGAAAATTTTAAAGGCGGCGTCATGTATCAGATTTTCCCCGACAGGTTTTTCTTTTCGGGCGAAAAGAAAAAAGACGTGCCCGCCGATAGAGTATATCACAGCGACTTTAACGAAATACCGTGTTTTTATGAAAATCGCGATTTGGCGCGTTGGAACGTCGATTTTTACGGCGGCGACTTAAAGGGAATCGAAATGAAACTTCCGTATTTAAAGAGCCTAGGAGCGACGGTTATTTACTTAAACCCCATATTTTTATCGCATTCAAATCACAGGTACGATACCGCCGATTATATGAAAATTGACCCGCTATTGGGCGATGAGGACGACTTTAAAAGTTTGCTGGAGAGCGCGAAAAAACTCGGCGTCGACATAATATTCGACGGCGTATTCAGTCATACGGGCGACGACAGCGTGTATTTTAATAAATATAAAAGATACGCGTCGGTAGGCGCTTACGACGGGAGCGAGTCCGTTTATTACAAATGGTATAAATTTCACGGAAACGCCGATAATTACGACTCATGGTGGGGGATTAAAACTCTGCCCGAAGTAAACGAGGAAGAAGAGAGCTTTAAGCGCTTTATAACGGGCGAAGGCGGCGTTATAGATAAATGGATGAAAATGGGCGCTTTCGGCGTGCGGCTCGACGTAGCCGACGAACTGCCCGACGACTTTATAGAGAGCGTAAGAGAAGCCGTTAAAAGAAACAACCCGGAAGGTCTGGTTCTGGGGGAAGTATGGGAAGACGCGAGCAATAAAATATCATACGGCGGAAGAAGAAAGTACCTTTTAGGGAACGAGCTCGACAGCGTTATGAACTATCCGTTTAGGACGGCGATTATTGATTTTTTAAATACAAGCGTCGCCGAGGATTTTATTGAAAGCGTCTGGAGCATTTGTGAAAACTACCCTAAGCCCGCGCTCGACTGTTTAATGAATCCTTTGGGAACTCACGATACCGTGCGCATAATCGACTGCCTTGGCGGACTTTCAAGCGGAATTATGGATAAAGAAAGCGAGAGCGTCGCTAAACTAAGCGACGACAAAATGAACCGCGCCAAAAAACTTTTAAAAATAGGTTTAATACTTAACTTTACGCTCCCCGGAGTTCCCTCGATTTACTACGGCGACGAGATTTTAACCGAAGGGCTGGGCGATCCGTTTAACAGAAAATTCTTCGATTGGAATAAGCTTGACGACGCTTTAAACGGAAGAAACGACTCCGTAAAAGAAATTATCGACTTAATTAAATTTTTAAGCGATTTAAGAAAAAAATATAAGTCCCTTAAAACAGGGACTTGGTCGCCGATTAGCGGGACGTTGGGCTGCGTCGCCTACAAAAGAGAAACCGAAAACGAAAAAATCATAGTAATCGCCAATAATAACCCGCACGATATAATATATTATCTCCCCTGGGATTTAAAAAACGCCATACCTTTAACAAAAACGGAAATAAGAGACGGCGGAGCGGCTGTACGCGCTAACGAGGCGGTAATTCTTTTTGTCGGTTAAAAATAAAAACCGCGACTTCGCGCGGTTATGCTGGTGGACCCGAAGAGAATCGAACTCTCGACCTTACGGATGCGAACCGTACGCTCTCCCAGCTGAGCTACGGGCCCATACTCCTTGCCGGAACTCAAAAAGCTCTCATATTATATATCAGAAAAGTATATTTGTCAATAACTACGGTAAAAAAACTTATTTAAATAACGCTTGCAAAAGGTTTGCGAATTATATATAATTTTAATATGAAAACATTTAAACATAAAAGCGGCGTTATAAATTTTGACGGCGACCCCGTTATAATGGGAATACTTAACGTAACTCCCGACTCGTTTTCCGACGGAGGGCTTTATTTTTCGCCCGATTCGGCCGTTGACAGAGCTTTAGAAATGGCGAAAGAAGGCGCCGGGATTATCGACATAGGCGCTATGTCTACAAGACCGGGCAGTTCCCCCATAACTCCCGATGAGGAAATTTCGAGACTTTCGCCCGTTCTTCCTAAAATTTCGGAAATAAACGGCGCTGTAATTTCGTGCGATACGGTAAACCCGGAAACCGCCGATTACGCTTTAAATCACGGCGCGTCCGTAATAAACGACGTAAGCGGGTTTTTTAATCCCTCTATGGCGGCGGTCGTTAAAAAGCATAAAGCGGGCTGGGTAATCACTCACACCGGCGCTTTAGGGGCGGAGGCCAAGATTACTTACCTCGACGGCGTTACAAATGCCGTATCCGATTATTTTGAATACATGAATCAAAAGCTCTCTTTATTTAATATTGACGGCGATTATATTTGCTTTGACCCGGGATTCGGTTTCGCCAAAACCGCTTCCGACAATATAGAGCTTTTAAAAAATTTAGAAACGCTCATAAGACCCGACCGCGTTTTTTTAACGGCTCTATCGAGAAAGCGATTTATCGGGGAAATTACAAACGAACCCGACGCTAAAAAAAGACTCGCCGGAACGCTTTTAGGAAATATCATAGCCTTTAAAAAAGGAAGCGATATTTTAAGAGTTCACGACGTAAAAGAAACGAATGACGCGTTAAAATTTATTAAAGCGTTAGAATAAAATGGATAAAATAATAATTAAAAACTTAAAGCTTTACGCTTTTCACGGCGTAAACCGCGAGGAAAAAATAAACGGGCAGAATTTTTATCTTGATATCGAGTGCGCGCTCAACCTTTCTGAAGCGTCTTTAGACGACGATATAAACTCCACCGTAAGTTACGCCGACATAATTAAATCCGTAAGAAAGTACTTTTTAAAAGAAAAGTACGATCTTTTAGAAAAAGCGGCGGGGGAAGCGGCTCTAGGCGTATTAAACGACTTTCCTAAAGTAAATTCCGTTAAAATTACTTTAAAAAAACCCGAAGCTCCAGTTAAGGCGTCTTTTGACTACGCCGCCGTAGAGATAGAGAAAACGAGATGAAAAGAGCGTACATAGGAATAGGCTCAAATTTAGGGCAAAAAGAAAAAAATATAACTCTAAGTTTAAGCTCTTTAAAACGCCTTCCGGGAACCGAAGTTTTAAGCGTGTCAAGCGTTTATGAGACGGAACCCTGGGGATATAAAGATCAGGATAATTTTTATAACGCCTGCGCGCTTTTAAAAACTTCCCTCTCCCCTAACGCGCTTTTAGGGGCGCTTTTAGGTATTGAGGCGGCTTTGGGAAGAGAGCGTCCGTTTAAAAATTCCCCGAGAGTTATAGACCTCGACCTTTTAATATACGAGGGCGAAAAAATCTCCACGCCGGAACTTTCCGTTCCGCACCCCCGCATAAAAGAAAGAGCTTTTGTATTAGAGCCTCTTAGCGATATAATTTTAGAACAGGATAAGGCTTTTATAAGTTTTGACCAAATATACAAAAACCGCGACGCGAGCGGAATAATAAGAAAATTTAATCTTGACTCGTTGTTTTAAAATTTTTTATTTTTTGGAATATACGTTTTTTATTCATTTAAATTTAATATTCTATTAAAAAACAATTTAGTTTTCCTTTAAACACATTACAAATGACGCGTATATAATCAGATTATAATGGGTTAGTGTGAAAACGAATTCAATTTTTTAGGGCTGTTAAGATTAGGCGTTCGCGAAAATCAAAGTTTTCGCCCCGGAAAAGTTCGTGAAAGCCGGAGCTTTCGCCCCGGAAACGGTCGCGGAATTAAAGTTTCTTTATTAGGAAACGTCCGCGTAAAGCAAGGCTCTTTTTCTGCGGAAACGTCCGCTTTCACGGAAACGTCCGCTTAAAGTAAAACGTTTTTCCCGCTCTCCCCTTCTCGCTTAAATTTCGTTTAAAATAAAGCTTTTATGTCTTTCACATTCATTTTGGTAAGGTGATATAATGAAAAAATCAAAACGCGCAATCATAATCGCGGCGGTCGTTCTCGCGCTCTCTGTTTTAGCAATTACGGCGGCTTCGGCGCAAGGCGGCGATATTTACGACTCACTTTCGTTTAAAGCGTCCGTATCGGACGAAAACACAACGATTAAAACTCAAAAAAGTCCTCTCGACGGCAAGACTTATCTGTTTTTACCGTCTTCCGCCGATTTGTCCTCGCTCACAGTCTATTTTGACGAGAGTTTCGAGGACGTGAGTTTCGCGAACGGGGAGAATATGATAAATATCGAAAGCGGCGTTCCGTTTGATTTTACGTCGATTTTCCCCGCGACATCCGACGAGTACAACGTAACGGTTACGGCCGACGGGCAAACTTCCGGCTTTACCGTTATGAAATCCGCGAAAGTCCGCTCGATGTACCTTGTGAGCGACGACCCTGTAAATTACGGCCGTCCCTGGGTAGACTCCTCAAAAGAAAATATAGCGTCCGGCAAGATGGCTTTTATAGGAGTGAATGGGAGCGTTGACTTTTCAAACTCCATAAAAGAAATTAAGGGCAGGGGCAACTCGACTTTTACCGATTACGAGAAAAAACCTTATCAAATTAAACTTATAAACGACGCGGCTCTTTTAGGGAACGCGAGCGACGCCGGCAAAACATGGGTTCTTTTAGCCAACGCCGCCGAATCGACGCTTATACATAACTCGGTTACTTTTGATTTCGCCAATACCTTAGGTTTTTCGTTTACCCCTTTATACGAGCCTGTTGATTTGTATTACGACGGGGAGTACAGAGGTTCTTATCTCTTAACCGAAAAAACCGAGGTCGCGCCTAACCGCGTTAATATAAACGACCTTGACAGTATGGTCGAACAGGCGAATTTAGGCTCGGACGCTCTGTTAAATCCGGTATACGTCACAAAGACGACCGCGAGCGCCGGTACGAAGACCGCTAAAGAAGGAAGTTCGGGGTCTTATAAATTCGTCGAGGGTTTAAAGGAACCGCCTTACCCGTCGGGGGCGGGGCATCACGCTTATCTTCTCGAAATAGAATATGATTTTAGATACCCTGAAGAAAACTGCGGCTTTGTCACAAAAAGAGGTCAGTCCATCGTTTTAAAATCGCCTGACGATTACTTAACAAAAGGCTCGGGCGCTTATATCTCTAATTTCTGGCAGGAATTCGAAGACGCGGTTTACAATTCCGAAGGTTATAACAGAAATACCGGCAAATACTATTACGATTACTGCGATCTTAACTCCCTTGTAAATCTTTACCTTATAAACGAACTCGGCAAAAATTACGACGCTTTTAGCTCGTCCGCGTATTTCTATCTTTCCGAAAGATCCAACAAAATGTACGCGGGACCCGTTTGGGATTTCGATATTTGCTACGGAATCGGTCACAATAACAGAAACGTCGCGTCCAATCCGCAAAATTTCTACGTTACCACAAAATATTTAATCTCAAAACTTATTAAAATAGACAGTTTCCGCGAAGCCGTGAAATCAGCGCTTAACAGCGAAAGCGGGAAATTCTATAAAGCCGCGTTAAAACTCTCCGAGCCGGGCGGAACTATAGATAAACAGGCGGAACTCGTCAGTCAGTCTCAAAAAATGAACTTTAAGATTTGGGATATAACCGACGACTACTCGACCGTCGTCAGAAGCGGTCAAACCAAAAATTACAACAACGCCGTCGATTATTTTAAATATTTTATCGACACGAGAGTAAAATGGCTTTCTTCCGAGTCGTCAAAATGGAGCGGAGACAATTTTTCGATAAAAACCGATACGGGTATTAGAAATTACAACCCGTTTGTGCTTTTCTTTGACAAACTCACTGAATTGTTAAACAGCATTTTAGATATGCTAAGAATTTTCTTTAATTAAAAAATAAAACAGCGGGGTAAAATCCTATGGAAAAAAAAGACATAAAAAAAGTTGTTCTCGCGTATTCCGGCGGGCTGGACACTTCTATTATCATCCCATGGCTCAAGGAGAACTACAATAACTGCGAGGTTATAGCGGTATCGGCCGACGTGGGGCAGGGCGCGGAGCTTGACGGACTTAATGAGAAAGCGATCAAAACAGGCGCGTCAAAGCTTTATATATTGGATCTTAAAAAGCAATTTATAGAAGATTACATTTATCCGACTCTTAAAGCGGGAGCGGTATATGAAAACGAGTACCTTTTAGGCACGTCTTTCGCCCGTCCTTTAATAGCCAAGGAGCTTGTCAAAATAGCCAAACAGGAAAAAGCCGACGCCATATGTCACGGCTGCACGGGCAAAGGCAACGACCAGGTGCGTTTTGAGCTTTCAATTAAAGCTTTCGCTCCCGATATGCCGATAATAGCCCCGTGGAGAGAGTGGACAATAAAATCGCGCGCCGAAGAAATAGATTACGCGGAAGCGCACAATATTCCGCTTAAAATAAACCGCGAAACAAACTACTCAAAAGATAAAAACTTGTGGCACTTGTCGCATGAGGGGCTTGACCTCGAAAACCCGGCAAACGAGCCGCAGTACCTTAAAGACGGTTTTTTGGAGATGGGCGTAGCTCCCGAAAAAGCCCCCGACAAGTCCACTTATATCACGATTCATTTTGAAAAAGGAATACCGACCTCTATCGACGGACAGAAACTTTCTTCCGTGGAGCTTATCGACAAACTCAATAAATTAGGCGGCGAGAACGGCGTAGGACTTTCCGATTTGGTTGAGAACAGACTGGTCGGCATGAAATCAAGAGGCGTTTACGAAACTCCCGGGGGAACAATCCTCTATAAAGCCCACAGAGTTCTTGAAACAATATGCCTTGACAGGGAGACGCAGCACTATAAAGAGCTTGTCGCGCAGAAATACGCGGAACTCGTCTATTACGGCCAGTGGTTCACGCCTTTAAGGGAGGCTCTCGCGGCGTTTGTCGATAAAACTCAGGAAACCGTCACGGGCGACGTAAAATTAAAGCTCTATAAAGGCAACATAATTAACGCGGGAACTACGTCGCCGTATTCTCTTTACAGCGAGGAAGTAGCGACGTTCGACGCGGATCAGGTTTACGACCAGACAGATTCTAAAGGATTTATAAATCTTTTCGGTCTTCCGATAAAAGTAAGAGCGAAGCTTATGGAAAATTGGAAAGATGAAGACAAATAGCGTAAGCGTTCTAAAATAAAACAAACTAAAACCCGCGAAGGCTTTTTTCGCGGGTTTTTTGTATTATTAAAATTCAATTTAAAAAGAGGAGCGAGGAGGCTATAAGGAACTGCCCTATATAGTAAGTCGTATGGTTTAAAATAATATCGACGGGTCTGTCCTTGCCCTCCCCAAAGTATGTGCCTGATAGAATCAAATCGGAAATAAGGAAGAACACGAGCCCTATAAACATAACGTCTAAAGTAAGCTCTTTAAAGGAGTTCATTATGGCTAACGCGCCTGAAAGGAGAGTAACGTCCACAAGCATAAAGGAGTAGGCGAACGTCACGACTTTATATTCGCCGTATTTCATTTTCATCGGTTTTTCGAGGATTATTATGCCCGCCGCCAACAAAATCGCCAATAAAGTCGGGATAAATATATAGAGCGGGTTTGTGCCGGTCGGGGCGTAATTTTTTATAAGAGCTTCAAAAAAGAGGAAATGACCGATAAGAAACGAAACAAATCCCGCGTAAGTGTAAATCTTATTGTCATTGGGGTAAACAAATTTAAGGTCGAGCCAAATATCGCCCATAAGACCAAAAACAAGTCCCGCTATCACGAGGAGCGAAAACGTTAAAGTCGATACGGACATATTATTTAAGCAGGCGAACACGGCGCACATTACGAACATGGAACTTGTGAACGCTTTAAGCAGCAGGGCTTTTACGCCGCCTTCTTTTACTCGCACAAAGTTAAACGCGACTAATGAAAGTACGCCTACGCCTAAAAAAATAAAATAGAGAATTAACATAAAAGAATCACCTTTTAGAATAACGTTAAAAAATAAATAACAGTTTGCAAAAAGTTTAAAATTCTTTCGTCTTTAAAATAAAAAGTGCGGATAACAGGGCTCGAACCTGCACGCGTCGCCGCACAAGATCCTAAATCTTGCGTGTCTGCCAATTCCACCATATCCGCGTAATTAAAAAACGACCACGCGTTTATTTTACGGTTATTTTATCACATTATTAGTTTTTTGTAAATACTTTAAAATTTAACATTTCTTAAAAGCGCCTTAACTTTTAATATCGTATTCGGAAACGTCTATTTTAAGGTCTTCTTCTTTAACGTTTCTTGTAAATTCCAGCAACTCCCAGGACATAAGAAGCTCTTCGGTCGCGGCGTCGTAAAGCTCGCACCTTGAGCAAAACCCGTATTGGTCGTCTATCCAGACGTAAGCGATTTTTGAGTTTTCGCCGTCTTCCTGTTCAGTTTGCCTGTATCTTGTCGCCGAACGCTCCGCCACAAAGTCCGTCCCGACTTTTAAAACGTTTTTATAAACCGGGAAATACGGGTCGCAGACAGAAAGCTGTGAAAACCCGGAATAAAGGTCGTCCATTTCGTTGTTTGTAATGATGGTCGTCGTGCCCGTAAGCGAATCGTTATTGAGCATGTACTCTAAAATATAGCCGCTCTCCTGCGACAAGTACGTCGTTATATTCGTCGATTTATCAAGGCTTTGGTAGTATTTTCCGCACCTCGCCTCAGTTATAGTCGACTGACCGCTTTTTTTGTCATAGTAATTATAAGATAAAGCGTAAGACTTTTGCCACGAATCGTCGGAATTTAAAAGCTCGTCTTTATTATATTTTAAAGAGGTCGACTCCGTGTTCTCTAAACTGTAGTCCCCGAAATCAACGCTCCCTTTGCTTTCCTCATTAGAGCAGGAAGAAAAACAGAAAATTGTTATGATAGCGGCTGATAAAGCCAATATTTTTTTCATGTCAACGCACCAAGTATATTATCTTATAAATGATTGTAAAAAGTCAAGAATTATTAAAAAATTTATATTGAATTATATGTTAATTTTTGTTACAATCAAATTTACAAAGGATGGTTTTTTACATGGATTATTTTAATAGAGCTAACGAATTAGTTGACGAACTTAAAGAAAACAGGCGTTATCTTCATTATAACGCCGAAGTCGGGCTTCATATGCCTTTGGCTAAATCATATGTCATAAAAAAACTCAAAGAATACGGTCTTTCGCCAAAAGAGTGCGGCGAAGGCGTGACGGCGACTTTAGGCGAAGGCGGTAAAACGCTGCTTTTAAGAGCCGATATGGACGCTCTCCCTATACCGGAAGAAAGCGGGCTTCCGTTTGCCAATCCGTCGGGCGAACGCTGCCACGCGTGCGGTCATGATTTTCACGCTTCAGCGCTTTTAACGGCCGCTAAGATGCTTAAAGAAAATGAAAAATCCCTTAAAGGCACGATAAAATTTATGTTCCAGCCCGCCGAAGAGACGTTCGAGGGAAGCTCCAACATGATAGAGAACGGCATTTTGGAAAATCCTGTTCCCGACGCGGCTCTCGCGTTTCACGTAAGTCCCGGAAAAATCCCCGTCGGCACGTTTCTTTATAACGCCGGGGACGTAATGATGTTCTCCGTCGACACGTTTCAAATAGACGTCAAAGGAAGAGGAAGCCACGGGGCCTACCCTCATCAGTCGATAGACCCTATTAACATAGGCGTTCATATTCATTTGGCGCTTCAGGAACTTATCGCGAGGGAGTCGAACCCCTCCGACGCGTGTCTTTTAACTATAGGTCAGTTCACGTCCGGAAAAGCCGCCAATATTATCCCCGAAACGGCGGTTTTAAAGGGCTCTATCCGCACAAATAAAAACGACGCGAGGAAAAAACTCGTTAGCCGATTAAAAGAAGTTGCGGAAGGGACGGCTAAAGTCTTTGGGGGCGAAGCGAAGGTTACGTTTACAACGAGGGTGCCGACCCTTGTGTGCGACCCCGACGTCACAAATAAAATGGTTTCATATATGAACGAACTCAATATTCCGAACGCCGTAGGATACCCCGGCATTCAGGCGAGCGCGTCCGAGGACTTCTCTTTAATAGCCGAGAGAATACCGTCCGCGTTTATTTATCTTTCGGCGGGTTACCTTGACGAAAGAGGAGATTATCCGGCCCACAACCCGAAAGTACAGTTTAACGAGGACGTTTTGCCGATAGCCGCGGCTTATTTGGCTCATTGCGCCGAAAGATGGCTGTCGGAATAAAAAAATTCTTATATTCCGATAAATTTTTCTATAGTTTCGCTTTTTATATCGGGGAGAACCTTTTTAAGGGACGTAAAAATTTTATCTTTTGATTTCAGCGGGTCGGTTTTATAAGCTCTTTCTATAAAATCCCGCCCGAAAATCTCTTCGGGGGTAGAATAAAGCGCCACTCCCCAGCCGTAAGTTTTTCCTTTCTTATCTTTCATATAAACAAAATCGGAAATCGAAACGTAAGTTTTCATTTGAAGGCGGGTAATTACGGAGTCAAATCCTTTTTGACCGCCTTTTTTATAACCTAAAGTTCCTTTTAACTCTTTCGACAGAATTTCGCCCTCGTTCAAGATAACGTCGTAAACGCCTTTTTCTTTGAAAGAGGCTAACCCGTCCTCAAAAGACGCTTCAAAATCGTACCCGTCGCGGCGAAAATTGCAAAAGTCAGGGAGAATATTTTTACTTACAAAACCCGCCTTGCCGAGAAAAAACTTACCGTAAGCGCATTCCTTTCTTCTCGCGATAGGACCTTTCCACTCCCACGGACCGTCTAATACGCTCGAAAACCAGAGTTCCCCGGGGCAGTTCTCCTCGACTGAAAACCCGGGGATACTGTTTTTAAAAAACGGCAAAAAACCGATTTCATTCGTAAGCTTTATTATATCGTCGGGACTTTTAAGACTAAAAAAACGCATAATTTTCCTTTTTTAGATGATTTCTAACACTTCTCCTATGTAAATTGTGTGAGGCGCTTCGGATTTATAAAAAGAGCCGGCGACGTCTTTAGGAATGTATCTTAAATCCATATCCTGCCTGTATATTTTTTTACAAACAAGCGTTTTATCGGCTTCTTTATACGTAACGGCGTTATCCAAAAACACCGGGTTAAACCCCGCCTTCGCCGCCTTGTCGCAATCTCTCCCCGAAAGAGAGCCGAAAATCATAAGAGCGTTTCTATATTTCTCATTATAAAAACTTATCGTGAAGCAGTCGCTCTTTTCCATAAATTCATGAGTGTAGCGGACGGGTTTTACATATACGGTCGCCGCGGGTTTCCCCCAAAGCGTTCCGAGACCGCCCCAACTTATAGTCATAGAGTTAAAATCCTGTTTATTTCCGGCTGTTAAAACAGCCCAGCTTTTATCAAAAATATTGAAAGATTCAGCTTTAAAATCCATAAAAATCACCTAAAGTTTCAAAAATGCTCCCCACAAAACGGGGAGCTCGATATTTGCGCATTTTATAGCGAAACCTCGCCGCTTACTTCTCCATTAGAACCGCTTTGTCTGTAGAATGAATCGGCGAGCTTCGCCGATACTCTTAAAACAAGCCTGGCGTCGACCGGCGTTATACTGAACCCGAGATAATCAAGGAGCGCCGCGACAATATCGGATACGCTCGTCTCGCCGTTTTTGATCTGTTCCAAAATTTCAGGCGTGAAAAACTCGGCGAAATTTGACGAAAGCCCCGATGTGGACAGTAAATCCGCTTCACAATCGGCAAAGCTGAACGCTTTAGACCCGTCGCTTAGATTCATAATCGGATTCCCGTTAATATCGTTTACAACGACAGCGGGAACCGCCGACGCGTCCGCCGCCCAGCCGAAACGACAGGCGCGAACGCCAAAACCAGAGTTAATACTACTGACAGAATCCTGTTTCGTATATTTTTCATAACGCTTGCGGTTCTTTTATAGCGAAGATTTAATCAAACGCCAAGAACAATTACGCGTTCACACCCCGCTTAATTGTATACTATTTTAATAAAATTTGCAATAGAAAAAGAACCATTCTAGAATATATTTTTGTAGACTGCGATTAAAATTTCTTTTTTTCGCTTGACATTATTGTTATTTGTATGATAAAATAACAGTGTGGCAGAAGAATAAGGAGTCAATGGCGATTTCAAGAACTAAAAAGGCGCGGCTGATTCTTGGAATCTTTTTTTATTAAAAAGTTAAAATTTATGTCAGGCAGGCGAATTGAATGGAATTTTCCGATTTGGACAAAAAAATCATTAACGACAACGTAAAATACGCCGTTGAGAAGATCACCGAAATCATTAAAACGATAGGTCCGAGAGAATCGGGCAGCGCCGAAGCGTACAGGGCGCAGGAACTTTTAAGAAAAGACCTTGAAAAATACGCCGACGAAGTGCATTACGAAACATACGAGATGGCGCCGAAAGCTTTTCTCCATTTCACTAAAACCGTAAGCGCGGAGATTATCGCCGCTATTACGGCGGGAGGGCTTTTAAAGTACGCGAAACCCGGCAAATTGGGGAAGTTTTCAAAACTTCAGAAATACAAGGCTCTCCCGCACGCGCTTGTCGGAGCTAACACCGTAGCGGGGCTTTTCGTCACCGCGATGGAGTTTTTGTTGTACAGGCGTTTTGTAGACGGTCTTTATAGTAAAGTTTCGGGAAGAAATCTCGTCGCCACGAAAAAGGCCACCGAAGAAACCAAAAAGCGCATAGTTATAAGCGGTCACGTCGACACGGCTTATGAGTGGAGACACATTTACTACGGCAAAGATAAACTTATGGGTCCTCTTATGGGGCTTACTATAGGCACGGCGGTTATTTCAGCCGTCACGAGCGTATTCTCAACATTTACGTCGTTTAAAGAGAATAAAGGGGCGGTCGCCAAATTCTTAGAAGACAAATGGTATCCGTTCCACTTCTTTACGCTCCTTAATATGATAACTCTTCATCTCTTCATAAACTTTAAAGTGTTGTCCCCCGGAGCTAACGACAACCTCACCGGCACGATGGCGGCGGTCACGGCCATTAAAATGCTCTCGGAAATGGGCATAACCTTTAAAAATACAGACGTAGTCGCCATGATAACGGATGGCGAAGAGGCCGGTTTAAGAGGAGCTAAACAGTTCGCCAAAGACCATTACGACGAATATGTTAAGTCGGGAATCGACACGTCTGTGCTGTGCGTAGACACCTTGTGCGATTTTGATTATTTAAACGTCTATAACCGCGATATGACGGGGACTGTAAAGCACGACCAAAGCTTTTGCCAACTTGTAATGGACGCCGCTAACGAGGCGGGTTACAATAATCTTAAATTCGCCAACGTATTCTTCGGTTCGTCCGACGCCGCCGCGTTTACTCAAGCCGGTTATTCCGCAACTTGCCTCGCCGCCATGGATCCCTCGCCCGCCGATTACTACCACAACAGACGCGACAGTTACGACAGATTAGTCCCTGAAACAATAAAAGCGGGTTTTGAAATAATTATGTCCACAATACTTAAATTCGCCGACGAAAACGACGAGGAAGACAAAAAAGCGAAAGCCCAATAAAATAAACCTTAAACAAAAAATCTCCCGCCTTTTTAAGCGGGAGATTTGTTTATTCTACGGGGGAAAGGTAGTTCATACTGACCCAGCCGTCTATTCCGTTGTATTTTATGTGACCCCATCCGTTTTCGACTTTATCGACGTTTACTTGTTCGCCGTCCGCGATTATGCCGAGGATATTGCCAAACATAGAGCCTTTGTCTCTAATGTTAAGAGTAGGTCCCGCGCTTCCGAGCGTTACTTTGTAACTCCCCGCGGAGTAATCTTTGTCGCCCGTCGTCGTTTCGCCGTCTAATTTTTCGCCGTCTAAGCCGGTTTCGTCTTCTCCTTTGACGTCGGGAGTGTATTTAAGCTCTTTAAGTTTTACGTATCCCGTATAATCGCCGTAAGTCGCTTTACCTAAGTCGCCCGCGATTTCGGTTACGGTGATTACGGTATCGTTGGGGATCGACGCGATAATTTTCGGATCGCTTACGGATTTATACATAAATATGCTGTTGTTTTGACCGGTAACCGTGTACTTGCCCGTTTGATAAGCGGCCGCGGGAGGAGCCGTCGTCGGCGCGTTGGGTCTTTCGTTCGTGGGGTCTTCTACGCCCTCGTTAGTGACGTCCTCTTTGCCGTCTATTATCCCGATACGCTCAAATATTTGATAGCCGGCGACGCAGATAAACGAGACGGCGACTATTATCGCGAGAATTATAAGGAAAATGTTAATTCCTTTTTTGCCGCGCGCTCTTTCGCCCCCGTCGCGGTAACTTACGTTGCCCGACGCCGAGCCGGACTCTTCGTCATAGTAATCGTCTTGGTTATCGTCATAATCGTCGTTTGAACTTTCGTAATCGTAGTAAGTCGATTGTTCCGATCTGCGGCGCTGCGTTTTGTTTGAATCGGAGCGGGACTGTCTTCTCGGTTCTTCGGGAGGAATATAGGGATCGGGCTCTTCTATGCCTTTAATAAACTGTCTGTCATATTTTAATATGTCGGCGGTCGCTTTATCGTATGAATGCGGATCGGAGTACTGCGGGGCGTTAGGGTCTTTACTGAAAAGATCGGGGATGTGTATCGTTTTTTCGTTTTGATCTCTGTCTGTCGACGCGGGTTTATACACGTCGCTCTTAGTTTGATCGGGCTTTACGCTCCCCTGTCTTTGCCTGTCTGACTTAGTGATGACGCGGCCGCAGTGAGGGCAGCACCTGCTGCCTTCGGGGATTTCACTACCGCAAATACGACATTTCATAATACTGCCTCCTAAAGCAACGACCGAAAATCCTTTTGTCGGATTAAAACTTACCTGCTTCTTTTTATTTTATTAAAAAATCTATCACGTTTTTCAGATATTCTCTTTCTTCTTGTTTCCGTTTCTTCTTTTAAAAAAACCGGCCTATCTTCTACAATCGCAAAAACGTCGCCAACTTTTGGGCTTTCGGGGAAAACGTCTAAACGAAAATTTAAAACGCTCCCGTCGTCGCCCGTTAAAACCGCGAATTCGTTTTCAATTCTGTCAAGGGTAAAGCAAACGTTCATTCTTCCGCTAAAGTTAAGTCGTTATAAGATATTTTGTAGCCGTTTTCAGAGCAGTCGACTCTTATCGTGCCGAGTTCGTCCGTTCTAAAGGGAGTAATGTTAAGCTCCTTAAGAGTATCTAGCGTTTCTTCCGAGGGGTGACCGTACATATTTCCCGCTCCGACTGATATTATAGAGTATTTAGGGTTCACGGCTCTTAAAAAATCTTTTGAGGAAGACGTTTTACTGCCGTGATGACCCAATTTTATAATATCGGCGTGAATATCGGGGTACGCGTCTAAAAGCGAGTTTTCAATTTGCTTCTCGGCGTCGCCCATCATAAGAAACATCGTATCGCTTACGGTAATGGTCATAACTATCGAGTTATTGTTCTCGTCTTTTGAAACATAAGAGGGAGAGAGAACCCGGCACTCCGCCGCGCCTAACGTAAAAGTATATCCGGGCTCCGCGAGTATCGGCTCTATGGAGCTTCCTTCCACAGCGTCCAAGAAATTTTCGTAGGTCGCCGTCTGAGAGCTGTCGTCGCAAGGCTCGCTTAAAAGAATATGGTCGCACGGAACGCTTTTGATTATATCCGCCATGCCGCCCATATGGTCTGAATGCGCGTGCGTCGCGACGATGTAGTCAAGGCTTTCGACGCCGCGATCTCTTATCTCTTTGATAACCTGATCGGAGTATTGCGACTCGCCGCAATCGATGAGCATCGACTCATCCCCGGATATAAACAACGAGCAGTCTCCCTGACCCACGTCAATAAAATAAGACGTAAGAACGGCGTTCGCGTCGGCGGTCGGGTCTTCCCCCGAAGAGCCTGAAATTGCCTTATCAAGAACTCCGGTTTTATTTAGAGCTATAGATAATATTATAAGTAAAAATACAAAAATTGCAACAGGTAAAATTAATTTTTTACCGCTCTTTTTTTGCTTTCGGGACGGTTGTTCAAAATTCATTTTATTTTTCATAGCGCTCGATTATTCGTTATTGACCATTTCATAATACTGTTCTTTCGTTAAAAGGACCTTGCGCGGTTTGCTCCCCTCGTGAGGGCCTACTATGCCTCTTTCCTCTAACGCGTCCATAATTCTTCCGGCTTTGGCAAATCCTAACGACAGCGATCTTTGAAGGGCGGAGATCGACGCTTTTTCGGGAGTGTTCACTACAAGTTCGGCCGCCTTCATTATTATTTCGTTATCCTGGTCGGAAGAATTTTTTATATCGTCGCTAAAGGAAGAGCGTTTTTTAACCGATACGTTTGAAGATTCTTTTTCTATTTCGCTGGCTATTTCGTCGCTATAGTCCGCCTTTCCCTGCGATTTTACAAAATCTACCACTCTTTCTATCTCCGCGTCTGAAAGATAGCACCCTTGAACTCTTTTGGGTTTATTTTGACCTACGGGGCAATAGAGCATATCGCCGAGGCCTAAGAGTTTCTCAGCTCCTCCCGCGTCGAGTATAGTTCTTGAATCGACTTGAGAAGATACCGACAAAGCTATTCTCGACGGTATGTTCGCTTTAATAAGACCCGTTATAACGTCGACCGACGGTCTTTGAGTCGCTATTACAAGGTGCATTCCGGCGGCTCTCGCCATTTGAGCGAGCCTTGTTATCGACCCTTCTACTTCCCCCGGGGCTACCGACATAAGATCGGAAAGCTCGTCTATAACGATGACTATTTGATTCATTTTTTCGGTAATTTGATTTTTATCCGTTTCTTCGGTAGAGTCCTCCAAAGACAGTATATCTATGTTTTTATTGTTTTCTTCCACCATGCTATTATAAGCGGTAATATCCCTTACTCCCGCGTCGTTAAGCGTTTTATAGCGGTTCAGCATTTCAGTCACAGCCCAGCCTAAGGCCCCGGCCGCCTTTTTAGGGTCTGACACAACCGGTACGAGGAGGTGCGGTATTCCGTTATAAACCGAAAACTCGACCTGCTTAGGATCTATTAACACGAGTTTAACCTCGGACGGTGACGCGTTAAAAAGCAGACTCGTTATCATGGAGTTTAAACAAACCGACTTTCCGCTGCCGGTAGTCCCCGCTATTAAAATGTGGGGCATTTTAGCAAGATCGCAACATACGACGTTGCCGGAAATATCTTTGCCTAAAGCTACCGTCAATTTACTTTTTTCAACGTTTTTTCTGTACTCGTCGCTGTCGACTATTTCGCGCATTGTGACGGGTATCCTGCCTCTGTTCGGCACTTCTATTCCTATGGCGGATTTTCCGGGGATAGGGGCTTCTATTCTAAGCCCGGCGGGGGACGCCAAGTGCAGAGCGAGATCGTCCGAAAGGCTTGTGAATTTGCTTATTTTAACGCCCGGGGCGGGGGTAATCTCGTATCTTGTGACGGAAGGCCCCGGAACTACGTTTACTACTTTCCCCTCTACGTTAAAACTGTGAAGAGCGTCTATAAGGCGGTCGGCGACGTCTTTAAGGTCGGCTTGCGACGCGGTGTACGACGAACGCACGGGCTGCCTTAGACAACTAAGAGGCGGCAGAATGTAATTCTCGTTTTCTGTTTCAGATTCGTTTATTTCCGACTCTATAATATCTTTCTCGCGGTTTATGTCGATATTGGATTTCTTTTTTCTTTTATTAAATTCTTCACCGTCGTCTTTAAGTTCGGCGGGGTCGGATTTTTCCAATTCTTCCATTTTTTGTTTTTCGGCGGCTATGGCGAAAATATCGGGCTCGTCGTTTTGAACGTTTTGCTCTCTATTATCTTTTAAGGGAGTTTTTGTTTTTTTGTTTTTTTGTTCCGCGTTTTTAGGTTCCTCTCCGCCGTTTAACAAGTCCTTTTCGGTATAGACGTATAAATGACCTCTTTTTTGTTTCGGTCTGCCGGGAGTTTCAAAATATTCTTCGCTTTCGTTTTGATAAGGTTTTTTATACTGAGCTGATTTTTTAGGCGAACTTAAAAAATCTTCGCTTTCGTCTTGGTAATTTTCTTTACGTCTGACAGGTTTTTCGGGGATTTCCATGTCTTCTTCTTTATTTTTTTCGCGGGAATTTATTTTTTCGCCGATTTTAGCGGGGCTTAATCCCGATATAAGAATTACCGAGAACGCCATAATAAGAATTAAAACCGCGGCGGCGGGGGCTTTGCTCTTCCCCAGGAGCATAAAACCGCCGCCTAAAAGGGCGGGGAAAAAGCCGTGAGATATTTTGCCCTCGTTAAAATAAGAGTGAAACTGCCCGTTTATATCCTTAGAAAAAATGAACTCGCCGTCATATAAAACTACGTATAAGAGCGACGACGCGGACAAAAGAAGCAAAAACCACCCCGAGGATTTTTTAAAAATGTAGCCGGACGGTTTATCAAGTATTAAGATTATCGAAATGTAAATTAAAATAAAAGGGAGAAGATAAGACGAAAAACCGAACGCGCCGAAAAGAGCGCCCCTGATCGAGCGCCAGACAGTGCCGTCGGAAGCCGGAATCAAAGCGACGAGAGCCGTTAAAACGGCCGTTAAAAATAAAACGGCTGAAATTATGTTCCTGTTTCTCTCTCTAACTTTTTCCCGTCTTTTTTCCTCCTCAACTCTCATTTTTTCAATTTGGGATTTAGTAGGTTTTTTACGGGAACCGCTTTTATTTACGGTTTTTTTATTTTGTTTTTTATTGGCGTTTTGACTACTCATTTTAAGTTAATTTTCCTTTAACAACGCTTATTATAAACGATAATAAAAGCGCTGCGGCGTGGGCTATAACTATTGTAGCTCCTACGGGCGTGTCGAAAATTATCGATAAAAATACTCCTATGAGAGCGCAAATAACGGCTACCGCGGCGGAACAAATCGTAACTCCTTTATAACTTTTAAAAAGTCTCATGGACGTAAGAGCCGGAAAAACTATAAGAGCCGACACAAGAAGAGAACCCACGAGATTTAACGCTATAACTATAACGGAAGCCGTCATAATTCCGAGAGCGAGATTATATAAAGATGTGTTAATCCCCGTGGCTTTAGCAAAATCCTCGTCGAACGTCACTGAAAAAATTCTGTTATAGAATATTATATAGACCAAAATAACGAGAACGGCGAGAACAAGGCAGGTAATAACGTCGCTTTTTGAAAGAGTTAATATCGACGTAGAACCGAACAGGGTATTGCACACGTCGCCGCTTAAATTAGAGCCTTTTGAAAATAAATTCAATATAAGATAGCCGAACGCCAAAGCGAAAACAGACATTAAAGCTATCCCCTGGTCGCCTGAAATTTTTGATTTGCCGCCCGATTTAAGGAGAATAACGGCGACAAGAGCCGTCACGGGAATAGTAAAATATACGG
The DNA here is from genome assembly GCA_964443825.1 of uncultured Eubacteriales bacterium. Taxonomy (GTDB): domain Bacteria; phylum Bacillota; class Clostridia; order Oscillospirales; family Acutalibacteraceae; genus UBA1081. Next base: position 6,102 of record CAYUEV010000010.1, on the reverse strand, counting down.
GCGCGAAGCCTAAAACGGTCGCTATGGCGATAGAGCCGAACGCGACGTGCGAAAGTCCGTCGCCTATCATTGAAAAGCGTTTTAAAACGAGGCTCACCCCTAAGAGCGAGGCGCAGACCGATATTAAAACAGCGGCGGCGAACGCGTATTTTACAAAATCGAAAGAAAAATAGTATGCGATATTTGACATTTTGTAAATTTTAATTGCCGATAGTTAAAATTTTTGTAGCGTATTTTTTAGCTATTTCAGCGTTATGAGTGACCATAATTATTGTCATACCGTGATTTTTATTTAAGTGTTCTATAATATCGTAAAGTTCCTGTTCAATAACGCTGTCAAGGCTCGCCGCCGGCTCGTCGAGAACAAACAAGTCTTTAGCGGCGCAAAGAGCCCTTGCGAGAAGCGTCCTTTGTTTTTGCCCGCCCGAAAGGGAAGAAAACGACTTTTTTAAAAATTTATCGATTCCCATATCTTTGGCGATTTCCAGCGCTTTTTCTTTTTCGGTCTTTCCCAAAAAGAGTTTGCCCGAAAACCCCGATAAAACGACTTCCTCAGTCGTCGCGGGAAAATCGCCTTCGATTAAAAAATTTTGAGGAAGATACCCGATATTTTTCTTTTTTATGGAAGGGTCTATTGTAATTTCCCCTCCGGAGGGCTTTTTAAGCCCTAAAACGGCTTTAATTAAGGTACTTTTCCCCGAACCGTTCCCGCCTAAAACGCAAAAATAGTCGCCCGAATCCACAGTAAAGTTAAGATTCGACAAAACAACTTTTCCTTCGTATGAAAGAGATAGATTTTTGCAGGTTATTATCGGAGGCATTTTTAGTTAATAAAGCGCTTTTTGCAGCGCCGCGAGATTGTCGCTCATTATGTTTATATAGTTCGCGCCTTCTGAAATCTCGCTCTTCGTCACGGACTGGCAGGAGTTAAGAGTAAGAATATCTGAGTTTGTCTCGTCTTTTACCATCTCGGCGATTAAGCCGTTAGAGCCGTCGATTTTAATAACGTAAGGAGCCGAGGTTTCTCTTACTTTTTCTATTAAAAACGCGACTGTTTTAAATTCCGCCTGACTTTCGCTCGAACAACCCGCGAACGCCGCGAAACACTCTATCCCGTAATCATGAGCCATGTATCTAAAAGGGTATCTGTCGGCGAAAATCAGCGTTTTCCGCTTTGAATTTTCTATCGTTTCCCGGTATTTTTTATCGAGGCCGTCAAGTTTTTTTACATATGCGCCGGCGTTTTCATTATATTTTTCCGAGTTCTTACTATCTACTTTTGAAATAGCGTCCGCGATTACCTTTACGCATATTTTAGCGTTTTTTAATGAAAGCCAAATATGCTCGTCGTAAGCGTCCTCGGAATCGGTTTGCGGGTTTACGGCGTCTTCTTTTAAATTGTTTACGTTATTTATGAGTTTAATAACCGTAAGATTTTTATTTTTTGACGCTTCCACGGCTGAATCGACCCAGTTTTCGCTCTCGCCTCCGACGCAGATAAAGACGTCGGCTTTTGATATTTCGGCTATGTCGTTTACGGTAGGCTCGAACGAGTGAGAATCCGCCCCGCTTCCGCCTAAACACTCGACTTTCGCGTTTTCGGCGATATTTTCAGTCCAGTCGTAAATCGGGAAAATCGACGCTATAATTCTCAATTCCCCGTCGCTTTGCGGAGAATAGGATTTTCCGCAAGAACAGCAGGAAAACAATAACGTCAAAACCATGAAGAGAGCGGAAAAATTTATGAAAATTTGCCTTTTACGGGATTTCATCATGGTTTCCCGTTAGTTTTTCATTGGCGCGCATTTTTAAGTAGGCGTTAATAAATCCGTCGAGATCGCCGTCCATCACGGCGTTTACGTTGCTGTTCTCAAAGCCGGTTCTGTTGTCTTTTACAAGAGTGTAAGGCATAAAGACGTAAGACCTTATCTGACTGCCCCATGCTATTTCGCGCTCTTCGCCTTTTATATCCTCGATTTTATCAAGGTGTTCGCGCTCTTTTATCTCTAAGAGCTTTGATTTAAGCATCCTCATAGCCACGTCGCGGTTCTGGTACTGACTTCTCTCAACCTGGCTCGCGACTACTATTCCGGTCGGTATGTGAGTGAGTCTTACGGCGGAGGACGTTTTATTGACTTTCTGTCCGCCCGCTCCGCTCGCTCTGTAAACGTCCATTTTTATATCGGCGGGATTTATGTCGATTTTGATTGTGTCGTCGATTTCAGGCATAACCTCAAGCGACGCGAAAGACGTGTGCCGCCTGCCGCTCGCGTCAAACGGCGAAATTCTGACGAGACGGTGAACTCCCATTTCACCTTTTAAATAACCGTAAGCGTTCTCGCCTTCTATAATCATAACGGCCGATTTTATTCCGGCTTCCTCCCCGTCAAGGTAATCGACGGTGGAAACGCTGAATCCTTTGCGCTCTCCCCATCTCGCGTACATCCTAAAGAGCATCAAAGCCCAGTCCTGCGCCTCGGTGCCGCCCGCTCCGGCGTGAAACGTGAGAATGGCGTTTTTGCCATCGTACTCGCCCGTCAAAAGCGTAGAGAGCGTCATATCGTCCGTATTCTTTTTTAGCGTTTCATACGACTCTTTGCACTCGTCGAACATCGACTCGTCTTCTTCTTCATTGGCAAGGTCGATTAGCGCCAGCAAGTCGCCGTAATCGGATTTTAGTTTATTGTACGTATCGAGTCTATTTTGAAGCGCCGATACGCGTTTTAAAACTTTTTGACTGTTTTCAAGGTCGTTCCAAAATTCTTCCTGCGACGACTCCTCGCGCAATTTTTCTATTTCTTTTGTGATTTCTTCTATCCCAAGAGCGTCTTTTAAGTCGTCTATGGGTTTTTCGCATTCTTTAAGTTTTAATCTAAGTTCCTCGTATTGAAGCATAATTTTTCCTTTTTAACGGAATTAAGCGGCGGTTTTTAAAATCCTCCCGACAAAAAGACGGGAGGACAAATTAACGCCTTTTAAAGCTTATATAAACGTAATATCGTTTATATTTTTAGCTTATTCGTTGAACAAATCGCCTATGAAGCCGCCTATATCGCCGACTAAATCGCCCACTTTGTCGCCTTCAGTCAAAAGTTTGCCCGTCGTGGTTTCCTCTTGCGCCGCGTTGTTTTGATTGTTGTATTTGTCGTTGTAGGAATCTTGAAGTTCCTGTTGTTCTTTTTCGTCTTTCGCCTCCTGATACGCCATAATGAGTATAAGAAGGTCGTCCACATGATCGCTTACGGACTGCGGTTTTACGTATTCTTTAAGCCCTAAAGCCTCCGTCGCGGTCGGAAGAACCGAAATCCTCGCGGACGCTCTTAAAATTTCCCTCGCGTCGGTAGCGCTTATTTTTTTATCGAGGTTTACGTCTAAATAAGGGCTGTCGTCTTCCGATAACTCGTCGAGACCCGCGGACGTTCTTAAAGCCATCCTCGCGTCGGTGGAGTTGATTTTGCCGTCGTTATTAACGTCGCCGGGCTGTCTTAAGCTGTAATCTATTCCGGAATACTCGGTCGTAATTCTGTAAACTATGTCTCTCTCCTCAAAATCAACGCCCAGGAACGGCATCTTGGAGGACCACGAGCCGTCGTCCTGCTGGAAGAGGAAAGTTATGCCCATCGACGTTAAGTAGTTTGTAATCATGCCGTTGCGGTTTACTTCGCATTCGGCGTAATTGTCGACGTACTTTAACATGACGTTTATGTTAATGGAATTTTGACCTAAATTTATAGTGGCGTAGCCTTTGTCGCTCGTATCGAACACGTGAGAAAGACCCGACGCGGCGGCGCTTCCCTGAACGTCGTTAAAATCGACGTGCATCCTGTAAGCTCCGCTCTTGTAAATCGTCACGGAATAATCGCTGATTTCGTCGCCCGTAAGGTTCGCTACATAATTTCTGCCTTTAATCGGCAGGTTATTGACAACGTCGTTTCCGGACGGGTATCTTTCGCGCACTTCGTTAGTTCCGCCGGTAGAGCCGTCTATAACTCCCGCAAAAATATCTTTATCGCCGATAAGCGACTCCACAATACCCGTGACGGCTCCTAAGCCGCCGCCTAAAGACTCCGCCGCCTTTTGGTCAAGGGAGGCGGTCTCGATTTTTGTGAACGCGGGACTGCCGTTTTTAAGTTCGTTTACGCTTAAATTGAAAAGCTCCGCGATATTTGACTTTTCGCCCTCGGTAAGAGTTACGGAGTCGTCCTGGTCGTTAGGACCCGTAACGTCAGGCTCGGGTTCGTCGCTCCCCATAAATTTATCTTTAAGGTTGTCGACAAAATCGTCGATAAGTTTGTCTTTTTCATCGCCGGAAACTTCCGATTCAAGCCACTCGGAGAAAAGCTCGGTTATATTTACGCTCCCTCCGTTAAGAAGACTTGAAAAAAGGTCGAGCACATTGGAATCCGAAAACGCCGGAAACGCGGCGGCTGACAAAAGACAGCCGCACAAAATTACGGCGACTATGGATTTAAGCGTCTTTCTCTTCATATTTAACACCCCGTTTAACTGTAAAGCGGAACGCGCTTCCCCAAATATCGGTTAAAAACAATCAAAAATCGTTTAACCCGCCAAAAACGCCGCGAAAGCTTTATAAGCCATGTATACGTCGAGTTTCGACACGACTTCAAACGGTGAGTGCATTGAAAGAACGGGCACCCCGACGTCTACCGTGTCGATATCGAGATTCGCGACATACTGGGCGACGGTTCCGCCGCCGCCAATATCGACTTTCCCCAGCTCGCCTATCTGCCACACGACTCCCGCGTTATCTAAAAGAGCGCGGATCCTGCCCATAAACTCCGCTCCCGCGTCGGACGTCCCGGCTTTGCCTCTCGCGCCGGTATATTTCATAACCGCCACGCCTCTGTTGATGTACGAGGCGTTGGCTCTCTCCATAACGTCGGGGAACGTGGGGTCGAAAGCCGCCGTAACGTCGGCGGAAAGGCACTCCGACTTTCTCATGACTTCGTAGCCTTCGTAACCTTCGCTCGCCGCTAAATAATTTATAAAGTACTTTAAGTAAGACGAGTTAAGACCCGTGTTGCCGTCGCTGCCCGTTTCCTCTTTATCGGTTAAAACCGCCATGCTCGTGTAAACGGGCTCTTCGGCGTCTAACATCGCCATAAACGCGGGGTACGCGCAAACTCTGTCGTCGTGACCGTAAGAGCCTATCATGCTCCTGTCAAAGCCTATGTCGCACGCTTTAAACGCCGGAACGACCTCAAGTTCCGCGCTTAAAAAATCGGTTTCCGTAAAGCCGTATTTTTGATAAAGAATATTCAAGATGTTTAATTTTACGGCTTCGGAGGAATCGTCGTCTTTAAAAGGTACGCTCCCGACCAAAACGTTAAGTTCCTCGCCTTTAATACCCTCTGAGAGCGACCTCTTTTCCTGCTCTCTCGCTAAATGCGGCAAAAGATCCGTCACGACGAATTTAGGATCGCCGTCGTCCTCGCCTATGGTTATATTTACGGAGTCGCCGTTTTTTAATATCACTACGCCGTGAATCGCCAAAGGTATGGTCGGCCACTGATATTTTTTGATACCGCCGTAATAATGAGTTTTAAAAAGAGCCAATTCGGTATCTTCATAGAGCGGATTGGGTTTTAAATCAAGCCTCGGCGAATCAATGTGAGCGGCGGCGATGCGAACGCCCTCGATAACGCTCTTTTTGCCGATTACGGCTAAAATTACGGATTTGCCCCTGTTGTTGTAAAAGATTTTTTCGCCCGTTTTGTATTTCTCGCCGGGAACGAACTCCGTATAACCGTGTTTTTTAGCGAGATCTATAACGAACGAAGCCGCTTCTCTCTCGGTTTTGGCGTTATTTAAAAAATCCTTATACCCTTCAGAAAAATCATCGGAAATATCGACAATATCGTCGCCCGTTACGCGGCTTACGTGAACGGGTTTATAAAAAAGTTTCTTTTTAAGATCTTCTATATTTTCATTGCCCATCGTAATCATCCCTTAAAATTAAATTTCGGCGCGTTTCTTAACGTAACGCTCCCGCGGCGCAAACCTAAAAAACGCCATACTAACTTTAGTATAGCAAAATAATAACAAAATGTCAAGTGAGAGTATGACGCCAGATTGCGAAAG
>CAYUEV010000009.1:10430-39370 GCA_964443825.1 uncultured Eubacteriales bacterium | reverse complement strand
GGAATTTCAATGTATTTTGTATGTTTTTAATGAATATTTTACATTTTATTTACCGTCGCAAACTTTGCAAGCGGCGTTTATCGGTTGGCGATCAGCAAAACGGATTGACTGAATTCTTCTCCGTTGAACTAATCGCTAAACGCTACCCGCCGCTAAATGTTACAACGAAATTATTTGTTTTATGATCTAAAATCCAATATCCGGCGTCTAATACCGGCGTCTGTCATCTAGTCTAAGAGGCTTTTATTTACTTCAATATTATATGACTCGGCGACTTGATAAATCTGCTTCGCCGTGGGGCGGATTTTTTTGCCGCCCGCGGATATGACTTTAATTAAAATTTCCGCCGCCTTCTCAACCGTTTCGATAATCCCGAACACCGTTTTAAAATCCTCGCCCGCCGCCATGACGCCGTGAAGCGACCAGACGACCGTATCGTAGCGTTTGAACTTTTCGGCGGTGGCCTCGGCGATTTCAACGCTTCCGGGGAGCATAGGGGGCAAAACTCCGACGCCTTTGGGGAAAACGACGACGCATTCCGGCATTATCTCCCAAAGTTCCCTTGTAAAATCCTTGTCGGTCTGGGGCAAAACAAACGAAAGAGCTATAATATTGGCGGGGTGAGTGTGGAGAACAAGCCTGTATTTCCCGCCCGTCAGGTCTTTTTTAACGCTGTGATTTAGCAGGTGAGCGGGGAATTCGCTCGTGGGTCTTCCCCCGCTTTCTAAGCCCCAGACTATCCTGTAGCTTTCTCCCTTGCCGTCAAGCTGAACTATCGCGACGTTGTTTTCGGGGTCTTCTTTTGTAAAGCGGAAGTATTTTCCGCTCCCCGTTACCATAAAGAACTCGTTCGAGAGGTTTTCGGTTTTAACTCCCGTCTTAACAAAAGGCGCGCTGAAGTCTAAATCCTCTTTAATGATTTCCAAATCTTTTTGAGGTATCCTGTAAGACATATTGCCGCCGTTTCGCTCGTTCCAGCCCATTTTGCAGCATATGTCGCAGGCGTTGATAAACTCGTTAAAAAACAAGGATTCCGTAAGTTTAGACATTTTTTACCTTCTTTTATACGCTTTACGCGAGAGATTTCTTTAAATTTACGGCGTCGATGGCTTTTTTGCAGATGTTGTCCTCGTTTAATCCGTAAATTTCGAGCAATTCCAACGCGGGACCTGATTTTCCGAATTTATCCTCCACTCCGACTTTTAAAACGGGGACGGGAAGTGTTTCCGAAACGACTTCGGATACCGCCGAACCTAAGCCTCCTATCACGCTGTGTTCCTCGGCCGTGACAATGGCGCCCGTTTTATTGGCGGCGTCGATTATTATTTCCCTGTCTATGGGCTTTATCGTCGCCATATTTATAACCGCCGCGTCTATAGAGCGCTCGTTTTTGAGTTTTTGGGCGGCGTTCAGCGCTCTTTCGACGAGAAGACCCGTCGCGATAATCGTAACGTCTACGCCCTCTTTAAGGTAAGAGCCTTTTCCTATTTGGAATTTGTAGTTTTCGTCAAAAACCTGCGGTACGGGCAGCCTTCCGAAGCGCATATAAACGGGACCTTCCGTCTCCGCCGCGGCTAAAACGGCGAGCCTTGCCTCTACGGCGTCGGCGGGATTTAAAATAGTCATTCCCGGGATCGTCCTCATAAGGGCTATATCCTCGCAGCACTGGTGGCTGGCTCCGTCTTCGCCCACGGATATTCCCGCGTGCGTCGCCCCGATTTTAACGTTAAGACGGGGGTAGGCTATCGAGTTCCTCACCTGCTCAAACGCCCTTCCCGCCGCGAACATGGCGAAAGAAGACGCGAAAACGGTAAAACCCGCTTCCGACAAACCGGCGGCCACGCCCATCATATTGCTCTCGGCTATTCCGCAGTCTATAAACCTGTCGGGAAATTCTTTTTTAAACATCCCGGTCTTGGTGGCGGCGGCGAGATCAGCGTCGAGAACCACTACTTTATCGTTCGATTTTCCAAGTTCCACAAGGGCTTTTCCGTAAGCTTCCCTTGTGGCTGTTCTTTTAACTTCGGCCATTTTTAACCCTCCAGTTCCTTTTCGGCGCGTTCAAGCTCGTCCATCGCGATTTTATACTGTTCGGCGTTCGGGGCGGCGCCGTGCCAGCCGACCTGATTTTCCATAAACGACACGCCTTTGCCTTTGACGGTTTTAGCGATAATGGCCGTGGGAGTGCCTTTCGTTTCTCTCGCCATATTGTACGCGTTCTCGATTTCGTTAAAATTGTGACCGTCGATTTCGATTACGTTCCAGCCGAACGCCTTAAATTTATCGGGGATGGGGTAGGGGGAATTGACCTCCTCGACAGTTCCGTCGATTTGAAGGTTGTTGTTGTCGACCGCTATCGCGAGGTTGTCGAGTTTTTTGGCGGACGCGAACATGGCCGCCTCCCAAACCTGACCCTCCTCAATTTCGCCGTCGCCTAAAATCGAGTAAACCCTGAATTTATTCTGACCTAATTTTGAACCGAGCGCCATACCGACCGCCGCGGAAAAGCCCTGTCCCAAAGAGCCGGTGCTCATGTCCACGCCGGGGACGTAATTCATATTAGGGTGACCCTGAAGGTAAGAGCCGCTTTTTCTCAGCGTCTTTAAGTCGCTTTCGGGAAAATACCCTCTTAAGGAGAGAGCGGCGTAAAGAGCGGGAGCGGCGTGGCCCTTAGACAGGACGAATCTGTCGCGGCGCGGGTCTTTGGGATCTTTGGGGTCTGCGTTCATTTCGACAAAGTAAAGGTAAGCTAAAAGCTCCGCTATCGAGAGAGAGCCTCCGGGATGGCCGGATTTCGCGTTAAAAGTCCCCTCGATAACGCCCTTACGGATTTTCACGGCGCAAAGGGAAAGCTTTTTTTCGAGGATTTTATCCATAATTTTCACTCCGGTTAATTTAATAAAGATATTTTAAAAATCGCGTGTATTTCTTTTTAGACAGATAAACAATCAAAAACGACGCCGCCGCCGAAAGCAGGAGAACCGAAAAATATCTCATAGCGGAATTTTCAAATAGGAACGGCGCGAATCTTTCGCAGAATCCGACGAAAAACGCGTGAACACAGTAAATTACCGTACTCGCTCTTCCTAAAAACGAACACGCGTTTTTATTTATTTTAAAATCCGTTTTCGACGCTAAAATTACGAGAGAACCTGAAAACGCCCCGCTTAAAAGGTAGTACGACGGTCTGACGGACGCTTTAAACCTTAAAACGAAAACTTCCGTCAAAAGCGATATAAAGGACAATATAAACATTAAACCGCTTTGTTTGACGGGCGGTTTCTTCTCCTCGCCCGACAAAAACGCGCCCAGGGACATAAAAGGCAGCGCCCTGAATACAACGCAGTACGGCAAATAATAAAAGTTAAAGGATGAAATTTTATTAAACGCGCTCAATAAAATATCGGGCGAAAGAAAACTGTACGCGCCGGTAAGAAGATTTAAGGAATACAAAAGCGCGGCTAAAATAAGCGTCTTTTTTCTCCCCAAGAATTTAAGACAAAAATAAATAGCAGGATAGGCGAAAACAAGCGCGTAAACGTACCAGAGATGGTAATAGGAAAATTTTAAAAAAGTTCCTATCAGATAGTCGATTACGCTTTTAACGGACGGATTTTCATATTGCGTGGGAACAGCCCAAAACATATAGAGAAACGACCATACGCCGTAAAGAACCGCGGCTCGCGCAAAACTCCTTTTAAGGCGCTTAAAGTTTTCGGGCGATTTTTTAAGTTTTTCGTTTTCTAAGTTAAGGTCGTTGGCGAAAAGATAGCCGCTCACCGTAAAAAAGAACGGAACGCCGGCTCTCGCTAAAAAATCAATTAAGAAGCAGTTAAGGTATTCGGCTCGCCCCCCCCCCGCGAAGTCGGTGTGAATCATAATTATAAACAGCGAGAAGGCAAACTTTAAAACGTCCAGGGCGGGGAAATATCGTTTAGCCATTTCCGTTTTCATCGCCGCTTACGGTAATTTTCATAATTTCAGGGCGGTTTAAAACCCTTGGCACGTCGTAGTACCCTTCCAGCCCCGTCGAAATAAAGAGCCTCGCCCCGTTCAAATCGAACTCGCCCTTTACGTATTTGGGGAAAGCCCCCTGCTCCGGCGCGTAAAGAGCGCCTAAAAACGGAACTCTCCAGATTCCGCCGTGGTCGTGACCGCTCACAACTGCGTCTATGTCCCACTCCTGACGGGCGAAAATAAAAGTGTTGGGTCTGTGGAGCATCAAAACTTTAAAAAGGCCGGTGTTTTGAAAATCCGTTATAAATTTATAAGCCTTGGAGGTTTGCCATTCCTCGTTAAAATCTTCTAAATATGACGCGTGGTCATATACTCCTCCGACTCTCACAGTTTGATTTTTAATTTTTACGTCCATATATTCGCCGTCTAAGAAGTAAACCCCGGCGTTTTTAGCGTAAGTTGACACGTCCTCGCCCGTTTTAATGTTGTATCGCAAATCGTGGTTGCCGTAAGACATAAAAGTGGGGGCGATTTTAACGAGATTTTTTAAAAGCGACACGGTTCTGTCTCTGCTGTCGCGCCATAAATAAATATCGAAAAAATCCCCCGGGAGAAGGATCATATCGGGTTTTAAGCCGTTTACGAGTTTAATAAGCCGGTGGTTGTCTTTCCCGTAAACCGACATATGAAGGTCCGATAAAACTATTATGTTGAGTTCTTCGCGTATTTTAGGGGAAATAAGGTTGTATTCGCTCACTTTAAGCGAACGGTCGGAGACGCATACCGTCGCGGCGACCGAGGCGGCGACCGACGCTAACGACGCCAGAATTATGGAATATTCTAATTTCATAAATTAAATTTAACTTTCTAAGGTTTTCTTATTTTTTCCAAAAAATCCGTAAAGTACTTTGGAAGATCGGAGCTGAACTCCATATACTCCCCCGTTTCGGGGTGAATAAAGCCTATGGATCTCGCGTGAAGACACTGCCCCGAAAGCCCGTAATCGCGCTTTTTGTCGCCGTAAACCGCATCTCCCGCCAAAGGATGACCCATATAGCTCGCGTGAACTCTTATCTGGTGCGTCCTGCCCGTTTCCAGTTTAAAGCGGCAACAACTAAAGCCGTTTAGAATTTCAACGGTTTCATAATGAGTTACGGCGTTTTTGGCGTTTATCCCGTTTACGGCGCGTTTTTTTCTGTCGGAGGGGCTTCTCCCGATCGGAGCGTCTATAGTTCCGCTTTCCGTTTTAAACCGCCCGATTACCACGCCTTCATATTCTCTTTTGCACGCGTGCGCCTCGATTTGAGAAGAAAGACTCCTGTGAGCCTCGTCGTTTTTGGCGACAAGCAGCAGTCCGCTCGTGTCCTTGTCGATTCTGTGGACTATCCCCGGTCTTAAAGCGCCGTTTATCCCCGAAAGACCGCCTTCGCAGTGGTACAAAAGAGCGTTTACGAGAGTGCCCGTGTAGTTGCCGGGGGCGGGATGGGTAACCATCCCTTTGGGCTTGTCGACCACAAGCAGCCAGTCGTCCTCATATATTATATCGAGCGGTATGTTTTCCGGGACGGCTTCCAGGGGTTCGGGCTTCGGGTACTCTACGCGGATTACGTCGCCTTTTTTTATTTTTAAGCTTTTGAGCGCCGGTTTCCCGTTTACGGTAATCAGCCCTTTATTTAATAAATTCGCCGCCGCGCTTCTTGAAAGCTCGGTTTTATCGGCTACGAACGCGTCTAATCTTACGCCGTCCAGATCCGCCGTAAGCGCGTCTTTAGGAGGCGTCATTTTCGCCCCCGCCTTTAATAACATCGTAAATCACTTTAACGAAAAGCAGAACCGCTCCCAGGGTTATAAGAATATCCGAAAAGTTGTATATGGGGAAATCTATAAAGTCGGTCGCTATGTAATCTACAACGTACCCGTCGGAAATCCTCTCTATCAGGTTCCCAAAGCCGCCGCCTAAAATCATCGTCTCCGAAACGAGTATCGCTTTGCTGTCGGTTTTATAGAAAAAGACGAAAATCAGGAGGCCTGTGAGCATTATGAGGGTGACCGCCGATAAGACTTTAGGGGAGTTTGAAAACGCGCTGAACGCCGCTCCGGTATTCTCGGCGTATTTTAAGGATATTACGTTCTTTATTAACGATACGGAGTTTTGTCCTTTTAAATTCGATATTACGGCGCGTCTTATAAGGCGGCTTATCAAAATCAACGCTCCCGCCGACAAAATCTGACAGGCGAAAATAACGTAACGGCGCGAACTTTTTTTTGCCATTCTCTATTTTTTCTTCTTTTTCTTTTTCTTGGAGTTATTTTGCTTCTGTTTTTCCCGCTTATTCTCCTCTTCCTTTTCGCGGTCCGTATCGAACATGCTGAAGTCGATCTCAAAGTCTTCGTCCAGCGCGTCAGACTGTTCGTCGGAGAAGTTTTGGAAGCCATCGAAACTCGTTTTCTCTTCCTTAATGTATCTTGTTCTCCCGTTTTCTTCCGCCGGTTCGTCCGCTTCCCCGTTGTTTTCGGGGATTTTGTTCCAGTCGCCGTCCGAAAGAAAACCGTCTTTTGAAAAGTCGCCTTCCGGCTCTTCTTCTTTCTCCTCTTTTTCGTCCGTAAGGCGATCGACTTCCTCTCCCGCCTCGGGAATTGCCTCCGCGTCGTCAAAGTTAAGGTCGAACTCTTCCGCGCTATCGCCGTCTTCTTTTGATTCTTCTTTGAGAGCTTCGGCCGCCCGCTCGCCGCTTACCGGGTCTTCGGCGTTATTTTCTTTAAGTTCTCCCGACTCCTGTTTTTTACCCTTGAGGTCATACTTTAGCAAGTCCTTTTTAGCGGCGGTTTTAGATTCCGAAAGATTGTCCGGGTCTATTCCGAAGCGCTTTAAAATGCCGTCCAGATCTTTGTTGGCGACGGCCTCGTACAGAGCTTCGTCGTCGTCGGCGAGTTTCGGCTCGTATACGTCTACGCGGGAAATTTCCGGCATGTCGATCTTGGGCCGCAAGGAGTCAAGATGATCCGAGATATTGAGAAGTTCCTTCTTAAAACCTTCCGCCACCTTGTCGGCGGTCTCCTTTACATAAGCGTATCTCTCCAGGGACGCGTCGAAAAGGTCGTTTACGGCGCGGGTTTTTTCGGCTATCTCGTCGTTTATTTTGTCAACGTCCGACTGAGCTTTTAAGAGTATCGCGGCGGCGGACGCTTTCGCGTTGTCGATTACTATTTGAGCCTGCTCCTCGGCTTTCTTAACGGCTTTCTCCCTGTAGAGAACGGCGAGTTTTTTAAGTTCGAACGACTCGTTTCTGAGGTTCCTTGCGTCCGTCTTCATTTTTTCGGCTTCTCTTACCGCGGAGTCTACGTAGCTTCTCGTCTTCTCTTTAGAGCCGGCGTTTAATTTAATATCGTCGATGGCGTTTTGAAAGTCTACCTTGGCGTCTTCCACTACGAACCGAACGTCCTCTTCCGCCTCGGCCTTCGCTTCTTCGTAGGCGTTCGCCGCTCTTCTGACAAGCTCGTCCGCCTCGGCTTTAGCGTCGGCTAAAATTTTATCTCTGTCGGCGTAGACGGAGTTGGCGCTCTCTTTCGCCTCGTTGATTATTTTTTTGCCCTCGGTTTTAGCCGCCTCTATCATTTTGGCGACTACCGACTCGGCGCCGGAAATAGTCTGCGACGCGGTCTTTTGGGCGGTCAGGAGCGTTTCCGTCATGTAGCTTTCGTTTTTCTTGTACTCCTCAAGCTTTTTGGCGAAAATCGTAAGCCTTCTCACGACTTCCTTGTTCTCTTTAAAAAGATTTTCGTAAGCCTCGCTCACTTCTTTAACGTATGAGTCCACGCTCTCTTTCGAGTAGCTTTCCTCGGTATAGTACTCAAATTGATGATTTAAAATTTCCTCTGACGTCACGCCGGTATCCCCCTTTAAAATATAATTGCGTTTTTATACGAAAAATACTCCGTTTGACTCAAGTTCATACAATAAATCTCCCATAACGTCGACGTTATAAGGGGTGATTATGAATGTGCTTTGAGCGATTTTTTTGATTTCGCCGTCGTTCGCGTATGCCACGCCGCTCAAAAAGTCGAGAAGCCTCAAGGCCTCGTCTTTGCTGGTGGACTCAAGATTCAATACTATAGTGCGTTTCGCTCCTAAATTATCGGCGATTTCCTTAGCGTCCGAGAATTTTTCGGGTTTTGTCAGGACGACCTGGAGTTTCGCGGTCGTGTGTATGTCCACCACTCTGCTGGAGCGGCTTTCTCTGTAGTCGCGGGACGGGGGCGACTGGTACTGTTCCATATCGTATATTCTCTCTCTTTCCCGTTCTCTATCCCGGTCTCTTGATTTCGGCTGCCTTTTCTCTTCCTGCCTTCTTCTCGACGGGGCGGGAGAAGACTGGTACGGGCGTCTTTCGACTTCCTCTTCCTTTTCCGCGTCCTCTTCATAGGACGCGTCGTCGCCCGCCGTCTGCTGAGCGTCCATGTAATTTTTGATTCTGTTCCACATTCCCATACTTTTTCCTCCCGTCAAGAATAATTTCTCTTTCCAAAGAGAGCCGAACCTATTCTAACCGAGTTAGACCCGCATTCTATAGCTTCCCTAAAGTCGCCGGACATTCCCATCGACAAAATATCCATACTTATATTATCTCTGTTTTTGCTCTTAATGTCAAGAAACATATCGCGCATTTCGGTGAAAAATTTTCTTAATTCGTAATTATTTTCGCATATCGGCGGTATCGTCATAAGCCCTCTTATATAAACGCCTTTCATCTCGGATATTTTGTAGAAATCGTCTAAAAATCTCGACTTGTCCATTCCGGTTTTGGATTCTTCGCCGCCGATGTTTATTTCTATAAGTATATCGGTTCTGATCCCCAGCTCTATCGACCGTTCGCTTATCAAAGAGGCGATCTTCACGCTGTCGACCGATTCTATCATATCGACCTGTCCCACGATTTTTTTAACTTTATTGGACTGGAGACGCCCAATCAGGCGCTTTTCGACGTTTTTAAGGTTTAAGTCGTCTTTTTTTGAAAGGAACTCCTGCACTCTGTTTTCGCCTATCAAGTCGATTCCAAGCTCTATGGCGCGGTTTATGTAAACGGGCTCCACGGTCTTTGTGACCGCCATAAAACGAACGTCGTTTTCGCTCCTGCCCGATTTTAAGGCGGCTTTTCCTATTTCCTCCTTAAGTAATTTGTAGTTTTCCTCAATCATGTCAAGTTTTTGATCCATAGCTTAAACCTTAAAATTTAAATAATTTTCCCTTCCGAGAGATTTTTTCCCTCGACTATATACTCGTCGTAAAGATTTATGTAGTTTCTCTTTCTGGTAACGTCGTTCAAGTAGGGGTTGGACACGATACAGTAGCCGTCGCCCGAGTACTCGATTTCAAGTTTTCTAAAGTACATCCTGCCGCCTTTGACTATGTACACGCCTTTTTCATTCTCGCCGTTTACGCGGATAGCGCCACTGTCGACGCGGTAACCCTCGTATCTCTTTATAAGGATTTTCGCTTTTTCGCGCCTTAACGACGCTAAATTCTCGTTCATCAAAAGGCATTTAAGGACTACCAGCGATTTCCCGCTGTTTCTGTCTGATTTTATGGAGTAAACAAACGCCGAAAAGTCGTCTATGGAGGTTTCGGGGAGAGACACCGTCCGCAGTTCTCCCTCGTTAAATTCCTCAATGTCGGATGTATTCGCGATGAACGCCATGTACCAGGAATAGCCGTGAACCACTCTCCCTATCTCCCCCGGGGTTTCCGCGGGTTCCGCGTTTACGGCGTTTTCCACGTCCTTTATCGTCCACTCGTCGACTTTATTGTAGTCGAGAACGCTTTCGTAGCCGTCCGACCCGCCTATATAGTAGCCCGCTTTGTCGGCCTTGATTTCGTCGTATGTGCCGGCGGCGCTTTTAACGGCGTCGTATTCGCTTTCAAGGGAGTTTATGATTCCCGAGATGTCGATTTCGACTCCCTGCGCTTTTTGCTTATTGGTTATGGCGTCGCGGAGTTCATCCTCCTTGGTTTCCAAATCGGAAAAATCGCCCGACGCCGCGGCGGTCGCGAAAGAAAGAACGCTGTCGTCGATTTTGTCGTCGTAAGAGGAGACGTCGCCCACGGCGGCCGACTGCCTTCCGACAAGACTCCCGTAATAATCGATCTGCTTTTTTATTTCGGTCATCCTGACGACGTTCCCCGCCGACCGGGGATTTGAGAACGCGTAGGCTACGGTAGCCCCGACTCCGACTCTCGTCCCGTCGTCCACCGCCGAAGCCACGTTTTTGTAGTCTGAGAATATCGGGGTTTCGTCCCTTACCGCGATAATTTCAACGTCAAGCGATTCTTCGAACGCGTCGGCGGTCGCGATTTCGGTTAAAATCCTCGACGAATCCCTCGAAATATATATCTGGGAAATAATAAGAAGCGCGGCGAGAACCCCGAAAACTACCGCTGAAATTATAACGGGGACGTTCTTTTTCGTAAGTTTGAATTTTTTTCTTTTTTTCGGTTTCGTTTTTTTCATTTTCCGTTTAAAAATTTTAGGGCCTCGTTTAAAGCCGCGTCTTTGTAACCGGGGTCGGCGGCGGGATCTACTCTGAACGCGTCCCTGTTTCTTTTGAACCACGTGATCTGCCTTTTCGCGTAGCGTCTCGTTGATTTTTTTATGTTTTCCACGCACTCGTCGAGGCTTTTTTCGTTTTTAAAGTAGGGAACGAGCTCTTTATATCCTATGGCCTGCCTTGAGGTGGGGCCCTTGTCGATAAACTTTTTAGCCTCTTCCACAAGACCGTTCTCTATCATTTTATCTACTCTTTCGTCTATTCTCCTATAAAGCGCCCGCCGATCCGAAAAATCGATGATAATATACAGAGAGTCGAATTTTTTAGAGCCTTCCAGGGTTTTTTCTTTTCTCTTTGAAAATTTTTCTCCTGTGATATAATATACTTCCAGCGCCCTTATTATTCTTTTTTCGTCGTTTAAGGAGAGTTTGGAGGCGGTTTCGGGGTCGATATCCTTAAGCTCGTTTAAAAGAGGTTCGGCGCCTTCCGAATCCGCTCTCTTTTTAAGCTCGGATCTGATTTTTAAATCCTCGGGCATATAGGAAAAGTCGAAGCCTTTTAAAAGGGAGTCTATATAAAGCCCCGTACCGCCGCAGATTATCGGGACCTTGCCCCTTCTGTCAATATCGTAAATTATATTTTCGGCGTCTTTTTTGAACAGCGCGGCGCTGTATTCCCGGGAAGGATCCAAAAAACTTATCAAGTGGTGCTTTACGCCGTCCATCTCGTCTTCGGTGATTTTCGCCGTGGCTATATCCATGCCCTTGTAAATTTGCATGGAGTCGGCCGAAATCACCTCGCCGTCAAGCGCTTTGGCGAGATACACGGAGAGGTCGCTTTTCCCCGACGACGTGGCCCCCGCCGCGGCTATAACTTTTATCGGTTCGTCAGGCATATTTTATATAGTGTGCATCGCGTTAAAAATATCTTCGTGCATGGCTTTGATAGAGAGATTTTTCTCTTTTCCCAGGTTCTCCATACTGTCGACAAAGCTCGAAAAATCGCCGTTCATTTTTGAGACGTCGCAAATCATAATCATCACGAACATCCCCTCCCTCACGGATTGCGTAACTTCCACGATATTTAAGTTGTACCGGGCGCACTCCGCCGACGCCGCGGCCAAAATCCCGACCGCGTCTTTTCCTATAACCGATATTACGGCGCGCATAAAATTCTCCTTTTTAAAAACAGCCTTCCGAACACGACGCGCAGTTCCCCCCGCAGCCGTTCCCCGGGGAAGGCTCGCAGGTTTCGGGGTCTTCGCCGTTCACGCAGAGAGTGAGGATATTGACGATATAACTCATCATATTGTCGAGTTCCTCTCTCGCCGCCTCGTAATTTATCATCGTTTCGTTTTTCATGATCTCGTCGTAGATTTTATTGAACTGCTCGTCGTACTCTTTCATTTTATTTTCGTCGCGGTTGTTTTCGGACTCGTGCTGATAAGACATTTGTATTAAGTTTAATTTTCCGATTAGGGAGTTTAATTCCATATCGGCGTCTTTGTCCTTTTTAGCCTCGTCAAAGCGGGCGTATCTCTCGTCCTCCTGTATGGCTTTTCCGAGTTCTCTCGCGATTTTAACAATATCCATTTTGCTTCTCCTTTTATTGAACCGGTTCGCCTTCCAAAACCCAGTTTCCGGCTTTTGTGACTTTAATCCGGGCGAAATTCCCGACAAGCTCTTTGTTTCCGTCAAATTTAATCGAGACGTTCCCGCCTGTTCTGCCCGTTAAACGCCCGTCCTTTTCGTTATCTTCTATAAGGCAGCGGTACGTGTTCCCAATCATGTTCCGGCTTCTTTGGGACGCTATTTTTTCCTGCTCCGACAAAAGCTCCTTAAACCACTTTGACTTTTCGCTGTAAGGCGCGGGATCTTCCATTAAAGCGGCTCTAGTCCCCTCTCTCTTTGAGTAAATAAACGTAAAGAGCGACGCGTACCTCACTTCTTTAATAAGGCTTAGCGTTTCCTTAAAATCCTCGTAAGTCTCGCCGGGGAAACCCACCATAATATCGCTTGTGATGGAAATGTCGGGAATGGTCTTTTTAGCGTAATCTATAAGGCTTAGGTACTCTTTTCTCGTGTATTTCCTGTTCATAAGCCTTAAAATTCTGTCGCTTCCGCACTGAACGGGCAGATGAAGGTGCGGGGCGCACTTTTCGCAGTCTCTTAAAGCGTCTATTAACTCTTTGGTGCAGTCTTTGGGGTGGGAAGTCATAAACCTGATGATAAAGTCGCCGTCTAAAGAGTTTATTTGTTTTAATAAATCCGAAAAATTCACGCCGTAATCGGGGTTTTTGCCGTAAGAATTTACGTTTTGCCCCAAAAGAGTTATCTCCTTTACGCCGGAATCGACAAGCTCTTTAGCCTCTTTTAAAATGTCCTCCGGCCTTCTGCTTCTCTCGCGTCCCCTCACTAAAGGCACCACGCAGTAAGAGCAGAAATTGTCGCAGCCGTACATTACGGGGAGAAAAGCCTTATAGGAATATTCCCTGACGGGAGCGACGCCCTCGGCGATTCTCCCGTTTTCGTTTTCGGCGTAGAAAACCCTCCCGCCCGTCGTCAATACTTTGTAAAGGGCTTCGGGCAGTTTGTAAAGGCTGAACGTCCCAAAAACGATATTTACGTAAGGATAGCTGTTTTTAATAAGTTCGCTTATATGCTTTTGCTGCGTCATGCAGCCTGAAAGGGCGATTATCATGCCGCGCTTTTTTTCCTTGACGGGCTTTAGGGCGCCTACGTTCCCCAAGACCCTGTCCTCGGCGTGTTCTCTTACGGCGCACGTGTTAAAAAGGACAAAATCGGCTTCCTCCGGGGAATTTACAAACGAAAATCCCATATCGCGGAGCATACCCTTGATCCGCTCGCCGTCCGACACGTTCCCCTGACAGCCGTAAGTCCTGACGCAGGCTTTTGGGCGTTCGCCGAAACGGGCGCTCAAAAGGTCCTTAAGAAGTTCGCAATACTCCCTCTCTTTTGAAATTTCCGAAGGCGGAACAAATACGTCTTCGCGTTTTTTCAGTATATCGTCCATTTCACTTTTCGCGATCTAAAAATTTATTTTTTAACTAATATATTATATTATAAAAATTCGTGCTTGTAAATAAAAAAAACAAAATTATAAAATTTTCTTCTGTTGCAAATTTTTGGGATTTATTGTATAATATCCGTAAAGTTCCGGGCTTTACGCGCTTTAAAACGAGGCGGCGAAATCGTCATGACAGAAAAACTTGAAAAATTTAAAGAGATTATAAACAAATCCGACAATATCGTCTTCTTTGGCGGGGCCGGAGTGAGCACGGAGTCGGGCGTTCCCGACTTCAGGAGCCAAGACGGGCTTTACAACGAAAAATACGACGTTCCCCCGGAAACGATGCTGAGTCACGAGTACTTTGTGAATCACACCGAAAAATTCTTTGATTTTTACAGAGACAAAATGCTCTTCCCCGACGCTCTCCCCAACGACGCTCATAAAAAGCTCGCCGAGCTGGAAAGGGCGGGCAAATTAAAAGCCGCGGTAACTCAGAATATCGACGGCCTTCACTACAAGGCGGGAAGCAAAAGAGTATATGAGCTTCACGGAAGCGTATACAGAAACTACTGCCAAAAGTGCGGGAAGTTCTATCCGCTCGATTATATCCTTAACACAAAAGGCGTTCCGTTATGCTCCTGCGGGGGAGTGGTAAAGCCCGACGTGGTCCTTTACGGGGAAGGGCTTGACGACGCCGTGGTCGAGGGCGCGCTAGACGCCATATCCCGCGCCGAGACCCTTATTGTCGCGGGGACTTCTCTTACCGTCTACCCCGCCGCCGGGATGATAAACTACTTTAACGGCCGGGATCTTGTTCTTATAAACAAAGACCGTACTCCCGCCGACTCGATCGCCACCCTTGTCATTCACGATAAAGTGGGAGAGGTCATGCGCTCCTTAGACGGCTGAAACCGGCTGTTTTACGGTTCTTGCGCCCGGCGCCTAATTTAATTACTAACCGCTAATCGCTGTTTAAAATCGGTTCGTTATTATGATTACTTACGTTCGTATTTTCTGGCTTATACTTTTTATCGTTATGGTCGTAGCGGAACTCGCTACGGTTCAGCTCGTTTCGATCTGGTTCGCGGCGGGCGCGCTCATGTCGCTTATTTTCTCTCTTTTTAACGCTCCCGTCTGGCTTCAGGTCGTCGTCTTTTTCGCCGTTTCGGCAGTATGCCTGATAATCACCCGCCCGATAGTAAAAAAAACGGTAAACGACAAAAAAGTCCCCACGAACGCCGATATGGCCATTGGAAAAACGGGGATAGTAACCGAAACCATAGACAATATCAAGGGTCTGGGGAAAGTCAAGGTGCAGGGCTCTTTGTGGTCCGCCAAATCGTCCGACGGCTCCGTTATAGACGAAAACGAGCGGGTCAGGGTTCTCGAAATAAAGGGCGTAAAACTTGTCGTTGAAAATATAAAAAACACAAAATAAAGGAGTGGATTTTATGGTCGCCGTTCTTATATGCGTTCTTGTAGTCGTTATTTTATTCTTAGGCTTAGTCGTAGCCAACATTAAAATCGTGCCTCAGTCGAAAGCTTACGTCATAGAACGTTTAGGCGCTTATAAATGCACGTGGCAGACGGGGCTTCACGTCAAGATTCCCTTTATAGAGAGGGTTTCAAAATCCGTGTCTTTAAAGGAAAAAGTCGCCGATTTCCCGCCCCAGCCCGTTATAACGAAAGACAACGTAACAATGCAGATCGACACGGTGGTGTTTTATCAAATCACGGACCCGAAACTTTACGCTTACGGCGTGGAGCAGCCCCTGTCGGCCATCGAAAACCTGACCGCCACGACTTTAAGAAACATTATAGGCGATATGGAGCTTGACCACACTCTTACGTCCAGGGACGTTATTAACGCCAAAATCAGGGGCATTCTCGACGAGGCGACCGACCCCTGGGGAATTAAGGTCAACAGAGTGGAACTTAAAAACATCTTTCCGCCCAAAGAGATTCAGGACGCGATGGAAAAGCAAATGAAAGCGGAGCGCGAGAGAAGAGAGGCGATCCTCAAAGCGGAAGGCGAGAAGCAAAGTAAGATTTTAGTCGCCGAAGGGCAGAAGGAGTCTCAAATTTTAGCCGCCGAAGGCGAGAAGCAGGCGGCGATCCTCCACGCGGAGGCCATTAAGGAGGCTAAAATAAAAGAGGCCGAGGGCGAAGCTCAGGCCATAGTCGCCGTGGGAAGGGCGAAAGGCGAGAGTATTAAGCTTTTAAACGAGTCGGAACCTACAAAAGAAGTCTTAACGCTTAAAAGTCTGGACGCTTTCTCTCAGGCGGCGAACGGCAAAGCGACCAAAATTATTATCCCCTCGGACATACAGGGTCTCGCCTCCTTAGCCGTCTCCGCGGGCGAAATGTTTAAAGACAAATCCTAAAGCACGGACGTTAGTATTGCGTTTTAGACGTTAAATTATAAAACAGCCGGTATCTATCGTCTATCATCCTGCGCATGTTAATCGCCGTTTGCTACTTACTAATCGCTCTTCGATAATCGCCGACCGGTATTATAACAAACCGGCCGTTTTGCGGTTCCGACGTTTATAAAAGTTTTACAATTCCGACACTCATAAAAGAATGGAGTCTTAAAAATGCCCGAGTGCGACAACAACTGCTCTTCCTGCCCCGAAAACCGCTCGTGCGAGGAAGCGCCTTTAAAAGAAAGTCCTAACGAGTTAAGCCGCGTCAACAAAGTAATCGGCGTTATAAGCGGAAAAGGCGGCGTCGGGAAATCGCTTGTAACGTCGCTTTTGGCCGTCATTATGAGAAGGCGGGGGTTTAACGCGGGTATTCTCGACGCGGATATAACGGGCCCTTCGATACCAAAAGCCTTCGGTATTCATGAGAAGGCGACGGGGACCGATTCCGAGATTTTCCCCGTTAAGTCAAAGACGGGAATAGATATTATCTCGTTAAATCTTCTTTTGGAAAACGACACGGACCCGGTAGTCTGGCGCGGACCCGTAATCGCGGGGGCCGTCAAGCAGTTCTGGACGGACGTCGTCTGGAAAGATATAGACTACCTTTTTGTCGATATGCCCCCGGGAACGGGCGACGTGCCGCTTACATGCTTTCAAAGTATACCCGTGGACGGCGTTATAGTCGTGACCTCCCCGCAGGATCTTGTTTCGATGATAGTGACTAAAGCCGTGAATATGGCGCGCCTTATGGATATTCCCGTTTTGGCTCTTGTCGAGAATATGTCTTATTTCGTCTGCCCGGACTGTAAAAAACAATATTTCATTTTTGGAGAGAGCAATCTCGAAAAATTAGCCCGCGATTTCAATATTCCGCTTACCGCTAAAATCCCCATAGACCCGGATTTGGCGCGTCAGACCGACAGAGGTCTTATCGAGCTTTTCGAGGGGGATTACCTTGAAAATATCGCCGATAACCTATGACTAAAAGAGAGCTGGCGGAAAGCCTGTTTTTAAAAGGCTACAACTGCGCGCAGTCCGCGGCGGGCGCGTTTTCGGACGAGGTTAATCTGCCTTTGAACGTTTTATTAAAAATCGCGTCTCCGTTTGGAGGCGGCGCGGGAAGGTTAAGAGAAATGTGCGGGGCGCTCTCGGGATGTTTTATCGTCCTGGGGCTTTTAAACGGATATTCCGACCCCGACGATTACGAGGGCAAAAAGGAACTTTATAAGTCGGTGCAGAAAATCGCGCTGGAGTTTAAAAGTAAAAACAGGAGCTATATCTGCAAAGAGCTTTTAAATATAAAAGGCGAGAGTCCTCCCGAACCGTCCGTAAGGGACGAAAACTTCTATAAAACCCGCCCATGCGCTAAATTTATAGGCGACTGCGCGGAGATACTCGAAAATTTTCTTAAAAACGCCTGAGAAAGGAAAACGCCGCCGCATAGACGTCGCGGTCGGCGCCGGGAGTTTATGTTTAACCCGATATTAAGATTTACGGTAATGAGCGACGTGCACGCGGGCAAAGACCCTTCCCGCAAGGAACTGTTAAGGCTTAAAAAGGGAATACGGGACGCTTACTCTTACGCCGAAAACGAATCCTACAAAAATATAGACGCCATGTTTTTTGTGGGGGATTTTACCGACCGCGGGGAAGAGGCCGAAATGTTCGATTTTAAGTCGGTTCTGGACGAATGCGTAAAAAAAGAAACCGACGCGACGATTTCACTGGCGAGTCACGAGTACATAGCCGGGGAAGAAATCGCCCGCGAGCGTTTTAGACGCGTTTTTAAGATGAACGAGAACGCCCATAAGGTGATAAAAGGCTTTCACTTTATATCGGTTTCAACCACTAAGGGCTGCCGGTTTTTGGAGGACGAGATTAAATTTTCACAGGACGCTTTAAGCCGAGCGGCGGACGAGAACCCCTATAGGCCGATTTTCTTTTTCCAGCATCCTCATATCTCCGGCACGGTTTACGGCAGTATTAACTGGGGAGAGGACGACCTTTACCCCGTTTTGATGAATTACCCGCAGGTTATCGACTTTTCGGGTCACTCTCACGCTCCGATCAACGACCCCAGAAGCGTCCACCAAAAGTATTTTACGAGTTTCGGGACGGGTTCTCTCTCTTATTTTGAGCTTGACGAGTTCGATAAAATTTACGGTACGGTTCCGCCCGACGCCGATCTTTGCGCACAGTTTTTAATAGTCGAGGCCGATAGCGAAAACAGAGTGAGAGTTCTGCCGTTTGATATTTTAAGCGGGAAATTTTTTCCTTATATATGGAATATCGATAAACCTTACGACCCTTCGTCTTTTATCTACACTGACAGAAGGTATAAAACCAAAATAAAACCGCGCTTTAAAGAAAACGCGGTCGCGAACGTTAAAATTTCAGACGACTCCATGACCGTTGAGTTTGACCGGGCCGAAATAGACGAGGATCGGGTGAACGACTATATTATCACAATCAAAAATACCGACGGGATAATTATAAATCAGGCGGCCATCTGGTCGGGTTATTATCTTTACGATATGCCCGAGACGCTGAAATTAGACTTAAAAAAGCCAAAAAAAGGCGATTACGTCCTAAACATTAAGGCGAGAGGATTTTGGAACAACGAGTCGGAGAACTCCCTTAGCCTTAAATTTTCGGTGTGATTTAAAGCGTCTTTGACGGCCGACCGACGGGTTTGACTGCTGTCCGACGGCTTTGACGACCGATCGACGGGTTTGCCCAACGCCCGACGATTTTTTTATTTTAAAAAGCGCCCGGAAACGTAAAGAAAGCGTTCCCCGCGCTTTTTTGTTTTATCCAATAATACGCCGGCTCCCCGGCGCGCGGTCGGCGCCTTAGGCGTTTTTAAAGTAGTTGTCGCGCCAAAGTATAAAACAGTAAATCGACCATATTCTCTTCATGTTTTTTTCTTTTCCCGATTTGTGGTTATCGAGAAGGCCGTTTATGTAGTTTACGTTAAAGAACTCTTTGGCCGTTTGGCTTTCGAAGACCTCTTTTACCATGCCGTAGTACTTGTCGCGTCTCAGCCAGTCGTTTAAAGGCGTTAAAAAGCCCGTTTTCGGCATATTGGCGGTCTTTTCGGGCAGCTGTTTAAGAGCCGCCCCTCTCAGGGCGATTTTGGTTTCCTCTTTGCTCACTCTGTATTCGCTCGGTATCGAAAGAGCGACTTTAAGCATCTCCTTGTCGAGAAACGGCACTCTCAATTCAAGGGAGTTCGCCATTGACATTCTGTCCGCCTTAACCAAAATATCCTCCGGGAGCCACGTCTTTATATCGGCTAATTGCATTTTTGTAACGTCGTCCTCGCCTTTCGCCATATCGAAAAAAGGCTTTGTGAATACCGACGGATTAGCGGCGGGAATATCGGGATTCAGGACTTTGCTCCTCTCGTCAAAGGGGAAAACGTAATTGTTCCTGATAAAGCTCTCCTCAATATCCAAAGCCCCTCTCATAAGAAATCGCCTGCCGTGAAAGCGCGGGAGCTTCTCCGCCATACCGCCCGCCGCTTTTCTTATGGATTTGGGGAGCTTTTTGTAGTTTTCAAAGTTGAGAGGGTCTTTATAGTACGCGTAGCCGCCGAAAAGCTCGTCCGCCCCCTCCCCGGACAACACGACCTTTACCTGTTCCGAGGCGAGTTTCGTTAAAAAGTAAAGCGGCACGGCGGAAGGATTAGGAAGAGGCTCGTCCATGTAGTATTGAATCTTGGGAACGGCTTCAAAAAACTCGTCGGCGGATATTTTTTTAGAGAAGTTTAAAACGCCTATCGTGTCGGCGAAGTCTTTGGCGTATTTAAGCTCAGAGTACCGCTCCTCGGAATATCCCACCGAAAACGTCTTGACTTTATTGTTTTTGGCCATTTCCTTGGCGACGTAGCTTGAGTCGACGCCGCTTGACAAAAAGCACCCGACCTCGACGTCCGCTATGCCGTGAGCCAGGGTGGAACCCTCAAACGTTTCGGCTATAATATCTTCCCAATCCGCGAGCGTTTTTTCGTAATCTATATTGTATTTTATGTCGTAATACTTCCCGAAGGTCATTTCGCCGTTTTTGTACTCAAAATATGTCGCCGGCGGGACTTTATACACGTTTTTAAAAAGAGTTTCCTCGGACGGGATATACTCGAAGCAGAGGTATTCGGGTATCCTCTCGCGGTTAAGCTCTTTTTCAAAGCGGGGATTCCCCAAAAACGCCTTGATTTCGGACGCGAACATAAACGTTTCGCCGTTCTTATAGTAGAAAAACGGTTTAATGCCGAAAATATCCCTCGCCCCAAAGAGTTTGTTTTCTTTTTTGTCCCAAATTACGAAAGCGAACATCCCGCGAAGCCTTAAAAGCATATCTTTCCCGTACTCCTCGTAGCCGTGCACGAGCGTTTCGGAGTCGGTGTTCGTCTTAAATTTATGCCCCTTTAAAACAAGATCGCTTCTTAACTCCTTATAATTATATATTTCGCCGTTAAAAAGAAGGACTTTTGATTTGTCCTCATTATAAATAGGCTGAGAGCCGCCCGAAAGGTCGATTATGCTCAAGCGTCTAAAGCCCAGAGATATATTGTCGTCGACGTAGTAGTCGTCCTGGTCGGGCCCTCTGTGGGCAATTCTGTCGGCCATATCCCTTACCGTTTTATTGTTAAATTCCGTATCTCGACTCTCGTTAAAGAATCCCACGAATCCGCACATAATTATTCCCCGTTTATATTTTATTTTTAACGCGTTTCCCGCACATGGCTATCGCTTTTTCGGATAGAGCTTTTAAAGAATCCGTAAAATATGGGTATTCCTCGCACAAATTGTAGTCGCTCGCTATAATCGAAAGCTCCGTGCAGCCCAAAATCACCTTGTCGGCGCCGCGATTTCTTAGGTTTTCCGCTATCGAAAGGAACTTTTTAACGTCGGGTTCTTTTCCGCTCTTTACCTCGTTGTAAATTATATCGGAAAGATCCCGAAGATCGCCTTCCGAAGGCTCGATATAAATCCCGTCGTATTTATTTATAACGTCCCTGTAAGCCCCCGAAATTATAGTCCCCTTGGTGGCCATAACGCCTATTTTAACGGGGTTTTCCCGGGGAGCGTCTTTTACGGCGCGCTCTACCGCGGAGTCGATAATGTGAATCATCGGGATATTTACGCTTTTTTCTATTTCGCTGTAAAAGAAATGAGCCGTATTGCACGGCATGACTATTATATCCGCCCCCGCGTTCTCAAGGATTTTAGCGGATTCTATCATTTTAGGCAGCGGGTTCGGTTTGTTTTTATCTAAAATAAAATCCGTCCTGTCGGGTATGGTGGGGTCGTTTACGACTATCATGGGGATATGGTCCTGATCCTTTAGAGCGTCCGTCATTTTTACCGTCATATCCATAAAATAAACGGTGGCCAAAGGTCCCAAACCGCCCAAAACGCCTAAAATTTTATTTTCTTTTTTCATTTTTTTCGGTTTTATAGTACTTTCTGAACTGATTTAAATAAGCCAAAGCGACGTAAACCGACCGCTTAAGGTTCCTGTCGGGTTTGTAGTAAAGCGGGTAGGCGACTTTTCCGCTTTTCCAAAGTTCTTTTACTTTTTTTATTAACGCCTCGTCGTCTAGATAATGCAAAATTATGCTTTTCGGTACTACCGTGAAGAGATTCTCCCTGTCGGCGACGGTATACTCAAGCTCTTTATCGTATATTAAATCGTCCACAATCCACTTAACGGTATTGTAGCCGCTCCCCGTAACATAGTAGTTCGATCTTCCCAGACGCGTGTTGATTTCAAAAAATTTATACGCGCCGTCTCTTGTGTCGTATTTGATATCGAAGTTGGAAAACCCCGTATAGCCCGTATACTCTAAGAATCTTTTGGCGTCGTCGATTACTTTTTCGTTGTACTCGTTTATAATCGCGACGGGGTTGCCTATGGCGGAGCTCGTATGATCCTCCAAAAGAGAATGACCCAAAGACGCGAATTTAACTTTACCGTTTTTGTCGGAGTAGCACGTTAAAACCCGCATAAAGGAGTCGTTTCCCGGGATAAAATCCTGAATCAGGAATTTATAGTCGTAACTCGAAGTTTTAAGGTTTTTAAGCATATCTTCCAATTCGCCCCGACTGTTAAACTTAAAAACCTTCTTTTTGCCGGGGAATTTGGCGTAATGATAAAGAGCCGAGTTCGCGGGTTTCGCTATCACGGGGTAGCCGAAATCAAATTTTAAGTCGTTTTCGCCTTTTAAGTCGTAGACGTATGTCTTTGGGTGCGGGATATTGAGCTCGTCGCATATTTTATAGAAGTTGTCTTTAAGGACGATTTTGTCCATAAGGCTTTTGTCGACGTAGGGAATAATAAAGTACTCCTCCAAAACGTCTTTGTTTTCGACAAAATTTCTTACGTAAAAGTCGCCGCAGCCCAGGAGGATAAGCTTTTTTCTCCCCTTAAACTCCCGCCCCGTCAGCAGAAGGTTCTTAACGAGAACAGCCTCGTCGTCTATTCCATCGATAACCCTGTTCTCTATAATCTCGCTTTCGGATATTATTTTAGCCCTCTTTTGACTGATAACGAGAGATTTTATGTTATACTCCTCGTGAAAGCTCCTCGCCAAACTGTAAGCCGTAATATCCGCGCCTAAAATCACGGGCATAAACTCCCGCTCGGTAAATTCCATATTATTACTTCCTTTTGTTTTATCATATCATATTCGCTAATATTTTTCAATATGCTTTTGCGGGCGGCGGGCGGCGCCGAAACCGGCCGTCCCGCGATCCCGCGCCCAATATCCGGTATCTAATATCCCGCAAACTATTTACTTTTATTTCTCGTTATTATATAATGGTTTGAGAAAATGATGAAACGAGGGCGGAATATGGATTACGACGCTTTAAGCGAGCTTTTGTTTCCCGACATAGAACGCGATATTGAGTATTATGAAAATAAATATCCCCCCAGAAACCTTAAAGAGGGCGCGGCGGTTACAAGATTTTCGCCGAGCCCCACGGGTTTTTTGCATATAGGCGGGCTGTTTGGGGCTCTCACGGACGTTTTGACGGCTAAATCGACGGGCGGCGTAACGTACCTGCGAATCGAGGACACCGATAAAAAACGCGAAGTCGAAGGCGGCGCGGAAGGCATAATAAATTCCCTTTCCGACTTTGGGATTACTTTCGACGAGGGGTATTTCGGAACTTTCCAAAAAGGCGATTACGGCCCTTATATTCAAAGCGAGAGAGTGGAAATTTACAAAGCGGTCGCGAAAGATCTCGTTAAAAAAGGTCTCGCCTACCCGTGTTTTTGCTCCGAGGAAGACCTGTCCGGGTTGAGAAAAAGGCAGGAAGAGGCGAAAGAGGACATAACCGGCTACTACGGCAAATACGCGAAATGCAGAAATCTCACTTTTGATGAGATTAAAGATAACGTCAAAAACGGCAAAAGTTATGTTTTAAGGTTTAAATCCGACGGCAAAGCGGATGGCAAGATAATGTTTAACGATATAATCAGGGGCAGGATAGAAACGCCCGAAAACACCATAGACGAAGTTCTTTTGAAGTCAAACGGCGTTCCGACTTACCATTTCGCCCACGTCGTAGACGATCACTTTATGAGAACCACTCATGTTATAAGGGGCGAGGAGTGGCTTTCGTCCGTTCCCAAGCACATGGCTCTTTTTAAAGCCTGCGGCTTTAAACCGCCCAAATACGCCCATACGCCCGTCATTATGAAAATCGACGAGGAAACTTTAGGCAAGAGGAAATTTTCAAAAAGAAAAGACCCGGAGGCGGCGGCTGGTTATTTTAAAGAGGAGGGCTACCCTAAAGAGAGTCTTTTGGAGTACCTTTTAACTCTTCTTAACTCCGATTTTGAGGACTGGAGAAGGGCGAACCCCGACGCCTCGATTTACTCTTTCCCGTTTAAGCTTAAAAAAATGAGTCCCAGCGGATGCCTTTTTGATATAAACAAATTAAACGACGTAAGCAAAAACGTAATCTCGCGCATGACGGTCGATTATATTTACGAAAACGTGTTAAACTGGGCTAAAGTTTACGACAGGGAGCTTTACGCTCTCTTTACAAAAGACCCGGATTACGCTAAAAATATACTCAATATCGACAGGGGCGGCAAAAAACCGAGGAAAGACATATCCCGCTGGACCGAAGTTAAGGAATATCTAAGCTATTTTTACGACGAAATATACAAAGCCGACTTCTCCGTACCCGAAAATTTAAACCCCGGCGACTGCTCCGAAATACTCAGAGCCTACGTTAAAATTTACGACGAGAACGACGGCAAAGACGAATGGTTCGAAAAAATTAAATCGATTTGCCCGGGTCTCGGGTTTACGCCTAACGTCAAGGAGTACAAAAACAATCCCGAAAAATACAAAGGCCACGTGGGGGACGTTTCGGGCGTCATAAGGCTGGCGGCGACTTCCCGCGCGAACACCCCGGATCTGTACATGATTTTAAAGCTTTTAGGGAAAGAACGCTTTAAAAAAAGAGTAAACGAATCAATAAGCGCTTTAAAAGGATAGTTTATATGGAAGAAAACTTAGTTCCGCAGAATTTTATACACGATATTATCGACGAGGACCTTAAAAACGGCGTGAACGACAGAGTTCAGACGCGTTTCCCGCCGGAGCCGAACGGCTATCTTCACATAGGCCACGCGAAGTCCATTTATATAAATTTCTCCACGGCTCAAAAATACTCCGGAATATGCAATTTGCGCTTTGACGACTCTAACCCGTCTAAAGAAGACTCCGAATATATCGACGCCATAAAAGAAGATATAGAGTGGCTCGGCTATAAATGGGAAAATGAGTACTACGCTTCCGACTATTTCGACTTTGTTTACGACTGCGCCGTAAAGCTCATCAAAAAAGGCAAGGCCTATGTCTGCGATTTAAGCTCCGACGAAATAAGAGAGTACAGGGGAACCTTGACAAGCCCCGGAAAGAACAGCCCTTACCGCGACCGCTCCGTCACAGAGAATCTCTCTTTATTCGAAAGAATGAAAAACGGCGAATTTCCCGACGGCAGCCGCGTTTTAAGGGCGAAAATCGATATGTTCTCCCCCAATATCGTTATGCGCGACCCCGTGATTTACAGAATCATGCGGAAAAGTCACCATCAGACGGGCGACAAGTGGGTAATTTACCCGATGTACGACTTCGTTCACCCGCTGTCGGACGCTAAAGAGGGCGTGACTTACTCGCTCTGCACGCTGGAATTTGAGAACAACAGGGCCGTTTACGACTGGTTTATTAAGGAGCTCGATCTAAAAGAACCCCCAAGGCAGATAGAATTTGCCCGCCTTAACCTAAATTACTGCCTTACCAGCAAGAGAAAATGCCTGGAGCTTGTCAACAAAAAAATCGTAAGCGGCTGGGACGACCCGAGAATGGCGACGCTTTGCGGCATGAGAAGAAGAGGCTACCCGCCCGAGGCGATTAAGGACTTTGTGGAGAAAATAGGCGTTTCCAAGGCAAACAGCGTAGTCGATTACGGGCTTTTAGAGTCCTGCGTAAGAGACAGATTAAACGACTCCGCCCCCAGAGCGATGGCGGTTTTAGACCCTCTTAAAGTTGTGATAGACAATATGGACGACGATTTTGAGGACTCCTTAGAAGTCGAAATCAACCCCAACCACCCCGAACAGGGCAAAAGGACGGTTAAGTTCTCAAAGGAACTCTATATAGAGAGGAGCGACTTTACCGAGAACCCGCCTAAAAAGTACTTTAGGCTTTACCCCGGAAACGAGGTGCGATTAAAAGGCGCCTATATCGTCAGATGCGAAGGCTGCGAAAAAGACGAAAACGGGAACGTAACTCTCGTTCACTGCACATACGACCCCTTGACGAGAGGCGGCTCCCGCGAGGGCGGGCCCAAAGTAAAGGGGACTATCCACTGGGTAAACGCCCGCGACTGTAAAAAGTGCGAGTTAAGGCTTTACGACAGGCTTTTTAACGTCCCCAACCCGAGCGACGAATCTAAAGGCTCGTTTTTAAACAACATAAATCCCAACTCCCTTAAAATAAAGGAGTGCTATTTAGAAGGCTCGCTTAAAAACATCAAGCCGGGCGACGTTTTTCAGTTTATGCGGCAGGGCTACTTTACCGTAGACAAGGACTCGACTCCCGACAACACAATATTAAACAGAACCGCGGAACTCAATTCCTCCTGGAAATAGCGGTTGAAGGCGGCGACATTTTTTGAAAATAACCTATAAAATAATAAACAGTCTTCTTGTTTTGGCAATCGCGCCCGTCCTTATTTTCGTCCCGATGTTTAAGTTTATAATGGTGGTGGGAGTAACCTCCGACAACCAGCTTCTCTCGCTCTTAGGCGGCATGGTCGACGTAAACGCGCTGATAGCCTCCATTACGGGAATAGACCTTGAACATCTCCCCGAAAAGTACACCATAAGGCAGGTTTACGACATGTTCTTTGGCGAAAACGCGGTCATTAACGCGTCGGGGTTTGATTTTTCGGCTTTTCCCTCTTCATTAAAGGGCTTTTTTACGGCGAGCGCGGTTCTTTTCGCGGTTTCTCTCGTTTTAGCCGTAACGGCCTTTATTTTAGGGCTTTTCGTTAAAGAGAAGCTTATTGTGTCGGCGGCGTCCGGTTTAGGGCTTATAACCTGCCTTTCGTCAAGGCTCTGTTTTAACCACATCGCCTCTAAGCTTGTCTCGGGGGAAATGTCGATTTCGGGTATTTTATCGAACATCCCCGCCTTAAGCGAATATAAAACCTATCTGGAGTATATAAATTTCGATATAAGGACTTTTGAACTCAGCACGGCGTTTACCTTAATTTTAATAATCCTGCTTCTCGTGACGGTTCTGGGCGTAATTTACCATCTGGCCGATAGCGTAAAAGACGTTTAAACCGGGCGTCTTAACAAAAAACCCGAACTTTTTTTCATTCTCATCAATATTTAATGTCATTTGTGTATTATATATATGTGATGACAATGAAAATTTTATGTATTTTGTCATCCCGCCAATTTAATTCTCTTTATTCTATCGATTGGAGGTAAGATTTATGAAAAAATTTACCGTTAAAATCTTGGCGGTGGCGCTGTCTCTGGCTATGCTGTTCGCCATGTCTCCTTTAGGGGCTTTCGCCGACGACGACGACATAGTCTCGACGGGCAAAACTTCCGACGGGTTTACTTACGGCGTCTTAAGAGAGTTCGGCTCTCCGGCGGCTATTTTAGGCTATAGCGGATCCGCGACTGATATTACTATTCCCGCCGACGTAGACGGTCACAAAGTAATCGAGATTGAGGAAGGCGCTTTCATCAACAGCGGCGTTACGAGCGTAGTTGTTCCCGAAGGAGTGAGGGAAATAGGCGAGGGCGCTTTCAGAGGCTGCCAAAACCTTAAATCAATCTCTCTTCCCGATTCCTTAATTGACATTGACGACGGAACGTTCGCCAACACGGGGCTTACGGAAGTCACGATCCCCGGAAGAGTCGAAGAAATTAACGATCGCGCTTTCGCTAACTGCCTGTCGCTTACAACCGTTACGGTCAAAAGCGGTTCTTCCGAATTATACGGATTGAGAGAAATAGGAGAAGACGCTTTCTCGGGCTGCTCGGCTCTTACTTCTATCGCGCTTCCCGCGTCTTTAAGACAAATCGAGCGCGGCGCTTTCTCGGGCGTAAACAACCTTACGGTGACTTTCGCCGGAACGAGCGCACAGTGGAACAGCGTAAACAAAGGCGGGAATAATTTCGCCAACGTAATAACAAACGGGACGGAACCCGCTCCCGCCCCATCCGACCCTTCCACGAACGCCCCTTCAAACGCCCCGACTACCGCTCCAACGACCGCTCCTTCGACCGCTCCCGCCGGTTCTTTTGAAACCAAATTCGACGACGACGGCACGGTTGAGATAGTAGGGTACTACGGGAATGATTCCGAACTTACAATTCCCAACACGATAAACGGCAGAAGAGTGTCCGAAATTAAAGATTTCGCTTTTTACAATAAACCCGAATTAACGAGCGTCACTATCGACGGCGTAAGAGAAATAGGCGACAACGCCTTTTCGAACTGCGTAAACCTTACTACGGCGACGCTTAACGAGGGAGTAGTCGACATAGGCGATCGCGCTTTTTCGGGCTGCGCGGCTCTTACGACCGTCAACCTTCCCAGATCTTTAAGAGATATTGACGACCACGCTTTCGAAAAGACCGCTCTCTCCGCGATAAACTACGCCGGAACGGCGGCTCAGTGGCAGTCGGTCGACAAATACAATAACCCGGAACTTGACAACGTAACCTTAAACGCGGCCGGCGCCGAGAATCCCTCCAACGAGCCTTCGACGCAGCCTCCCGTAGCCTCCGGCGGTCTTACGTACAGACCGGACGACGACGGAACTATAGAAATTACGGGCTATAAGGGCTCCGAGACCGAAATAACCATACCCGCCACAATAGACGGCAAAAGAGTATCCGAAATAAGCGAGCGCGCTTTCTCAGGCAACGCGACGATCACGAAAGTGACGATTGAAGGCGTAAGAGATATTGGCGAACGCGCTTTCCGGGGGTGCCCCAACCTTAAAACTGTCGTATGCAGAGAGGGCGTTACCGATATTGACAATCTCGCGTTTGCGGACTGTATCGCCCTTGAGGCCGTAAGTCTTCCAGCTTCTTTAAGATCCTTAGACGACGGCGTGTTTAGCGGATGCGTAGCTCTCGAAATTATTTACTACGCCGGAACGACCGCTCAATGGAATTTCGTCGAAAAAGACGTAAACCCCGAGCTTACCAACGTTACTATTTTCACCTCGACCACAGAGCCTACCACTTCCGACATTCTTCCCACGGAACCCGATTCCGGCGAGCCGACTACGGCCGAGCCTACCACCGCTGAACCGACTACAGCCGAGCCTACCACGGCGGAGCCTACCACCGCCGAACCGACGACAGCCGAGCCGACCACGGCGGAACCTACCACCGCTGAACCGACCACGGCGGAACCTACCACCG
>CAYUEV010000009.1:0-10330 GCA_964443825.1 uncultured Eubacteriales bacterium | reverse complement strand
GCTGAACCGACCACGGCGGAACCTACCACCGCTGAACCGACTACTGCCGAGCCTACCACCGCTGAACCGACCACAACCGAACCTGATTCCAACGAACCGACAAGCGGCGCCGAACCCACGACCGCCGAACCCACAACCGACGAGCCTTCATCGAACGAACCCACGACCGCCGAACCCACGACCGCCGAGCCTTCATCGAACGAACCCACAACCGACGAGCCTTCGACAAACGAACCTTCGACAAACGAGCCCTCTACAAACGAACCCACAACCGACGAGCCTTCGACAAATCCGTCTTCCCCGGGCTACTCATATGCGGTTCTTAGCGACGGGACGATAGAGATAAAAGGCTACAGCGGCGATGGAACCGACCTTATAATTCCCGCGGAAATCGACAGCTTCACGGTATCCGGGATAGCCGACGCCGCGTTTAAAGATAACGCGAACATTAAGAGCGTTATAATTTCCGACGGTATTAAAAGCGTTGGCTACGGGGCTTTCCAAGGGTGTTCCTCGCTCTCCAAGGTGATTTTGTCGTCCACATTGACCAATATCGGCGAGTATTCGTTTAGCGGAACGGCTATCGAAACCATAGATATTCCCGGAAGCGTGGAAGTAATCAGCGCGTATGCTTTCGCCGACTGCAAGAGCTTATCGACGGTCATCTGCCGCCCCGGGCTCACCGTGATCAGCGAGTCCGCGTTCTCGGGGTGCGATAACCTCGCGTCCCTTACGGTTCCCGCGACGTTAAAGGAAGTCAACGACGACGCGTTTAAAGGCTGCGATTCGTTAAAAGACGTGTATTACGGCGGCTCGGCTCAGAGCTGGGCGAACGCTAATAAGCACAACAACGCCTCCATCCTCAACGCGGCGGAACTTCACCCCAACACTCCCGCGCCCGACCCGACAAAACCGGACGAACCTTCAAGCGACGGCGCCGGACTTAAATTAGGCGACCTCGACGGCGACGGTCAGATTTTAGCGAAAGACGCGAGAATCGCCCTCAGGATCTCCGCTAAACTCGAAAAACCGGCGGACGAACTGCTTAAAGCGGCCGACGTTAATAAAGACAACGAAATAACCGCGAGCGACGCGAGACTTATATTGAGAGTTTCGGCAAAACTCCAGACAGAATTTTAAACGGCGGATCTTAGACGGCGGATAATAAAAATCCGAAACGCGGGTTTCCGTCAACGGCGATAGACGGCGGATCGCGTTATAATACCCTTATTTTAGTCGCCGATCGTCCGTTTTACGATTAAAACGTTTAACCTCTAAACCGAATAAACAAAACGCCGGCGGGATTATTTCTCGCCGGTTTGCCTTATTTTTCGTCAAGAGAGTATTTATATAAGTACTGCTGGGCGACTCCCTTTATTTTGTTAAACTCCGGCGGAAGCCCCCGGGGGTAATATTTTTCCAAAGCTCTTTTAATGTGGCGGTCGACGGGGAAGGCGTCCTTGCGCTTCAGCGAAAAAAGGCACACGCAGTCGGCGATTTTTTTCCCGACGCCGGGGATTTTCATAAGCTCTTTTTCGCACTCCGAAAGGGGTTTTTTCTTTAGGCTCTCAAGGTCGATTTCGCCGCTCGATATTATTTTAGCCGCCTCTATTATGTATTTTGTCCTAAACCCCGCCTTAATTTCGCCGAAATCATTTTCATTTAACGCGGAGAGCGCGGAAGCTTCGGGAAACGAGTAAAATCCGCCTGTCTCCTCCCCGAATTTTTCCGACATTTTCTCTATAATCGATTTAATCCTCGGTATATTGTTGCAGGATGAAATAATAAAAGAACACAGCGTCTCCCACGGCTCTTGATTTAATATTCTTATTACGCCGTATTTTTTAATTAAGCTTAACAAAAACTCATCTTTTTTAAGAACGGACAATATCTCGTCATAATCGGCGTCAATATCGAAATAATCATAAAACACATCGTAAAATTCGCGTTTTCCGATATTTTTTATAAATATCCCGTTTTCAGTCTTTTCAACAAAAGCGGGAACGCCCTTTACGACGCCGCGCCGGACGCCGCCCTCTTTTTCCCATCTGAACGCCTGACCGCAGTCTAAGGTCGCGTCAAGGTTGATTGGAAAATCGCCGACAAGAACGCCGTTATTTTTAAATTCTATGTCCATAAGCTAAATAGTTATTTTATACAAAAATTTTAAAGCCCGCCGCTGAAAAATTTTCCTTAAAGTATAATGCGTAAATGTTTTATAACTTTTTGTATAGAAATTTTTTAAACAAAAAAGTTTTGAACATATAAAAACGCTGAGATATGCGTAAAAAACTACGCTTTTTGAAGGAGTTATCTACATTTTGAACAGAGTTTTGAACAGTTTTAAAGAAAATTCGCGTTATACTAAAAGTACAAAAATGTTGACAGCTTATCGGCGAACAGGCAAAATCTATTCTTTTCACGGTCTTAAATTTTTAAAAAACCCGCTTAAAATTTCTCCGCACTCGTTTTCCATAAAGCCCGCCTGGATTTCGGGGGGCTTTCCGAAACGACCCGACAAAACGTTAATTTTAGAGTCGACCGAGCCGAAATTGTTGTCGTAAGCCCCAAAGACCACTTTTTCTATTCTCGCGTTTAAAATGGCCCCGGAACACATAAGACACGGCTCTAAAGTGGTAAAAAGAACGCACCCGTTAAGCCGCGCCCTTTTAAGACGGCCGCAGGCGTCGTTGATGGCCTCGATTTCGGCGTGAAAAAGAGGGTTTTTGTTTTTCTCGGTCCTGTTTCTTCCCTCTCCCACAATCTCGCCGTTCAGGCTGACGACCGCCCCCACCGGCGTTTCGCCTTCGTCATATGATTTTTTCGCAAGCTCTATGGCTCTTTTCATAAGTTCCCTTGAAGTCATTATTTTCCTACGCAAAACTCGGAAAAAACCTTGTCGATTACCGCGTCGCGGGCGGTCTCGCCGGTTAGCTCCTTTAATTTTTCTATGGCGTCGTCGATTAAAACGTTTAAAGCGTCCATGGTGACGCCCTCTTTAAAGGCGCATTCGGCCTCCGTTAAAAAGTTGAGGGCCTCCTTAGCGCAAAAAAACTGCCTCTCGTTAGCTAAAACGCCCGCCCCGAAATCGATCTCGTCCAGATTTAAGGTCTTTTCCAGCGTGGATTTAAGCTCGTCCAGCCCCGTCCCGTTTAAAGCCGAAACAAAAACGATATTTTTTATGTACCCGTAAATTTTCTTTTCGTCGATTTTCCTGGGAAGATCGCTTTTGTTTATAACGGCGACGGCCTTTTTATTTTTGCATTTTTCCAAAAGAAAAATATCCCGTTCGTCTAATGGCTTTGAGCCGTCGAACACCGCGAACACAAGTTCCGACTCGTCTATTTTTTTAAGGCTTCTTTTAATTCCTATGGACTCAATTTCGTCTTTCGACTCCCTTAACCCCGCCGTGTCGGACAATTTTAAGATAATCTCGCCGATTTTTATCGAATCCTCTATAATGTCGCGGGTTGCGCCCTCGATTTCGGTCACGATAGAGCGGTCGCGCCCCGAAAGCGCGTTCATTAAAGCCGATTTCCCGACGTTTGGTTTGCCCGTTATGACCGTTTCCACGCCTTCCGTTATAATTTTCCCGCCGTCGTATGTCTTAATTAAGTATTTTAATTCGTTTATGGAAAAATTGAGAACTCTTTCAATATTATCGTCGGAGCAAAGCGGCTGCTCCTCGTCCGGGTCGTCCGTAAAGACCGCCATGGCGGCCGAAAGATTGACAAGCTCCTCCGTGACTTTATCTATTTTTTTGCTCAAGCTGCCGTCGCGGACGTTTATAGCCGCTTTTAGGGACTCCTCGCCCTTGCTTTTAATAATGCTCATAACCGACTCGGCCTCCGGCAGGTCGATTTTACCGTTTAAAAACGCCCTTTTTGTAAACTCCCCGGGTCCCGCCGGAACGGCTCCGTTTAAAAACGTAAGCCTCAGCGTCTTTTTTAAAACGTAAATCCCGCCATGGCACGAAAGCTCCACGACGTTTTCGCCCGTATAGCTCTTAGGAGCGCGGAAAACCTGCGCCACGCACTCGTCCACTATATCGTCGCCCTCGTAAATATGCCCGAAAAGAGACGTGTATCCGGGGATCTCCGAGAGCTTTTTCCCCGAAACGGAGCGAAAAACCCTGTCCGCCGTAATAATCGCGTCCTCTCCCGATATTCTTATAACGCCCAAACCCCCGGAACCCAAAGGGGTCGATATGGCGGAAACAGTCGACATAATAAACCTCTTAAGTCTTAGCTCAGTTTTTTGAAATCTTTTGTAAATAAATCAGCAAAACCGAAATATCGGCGGGACTCACCCCGGGAACGCGCCCCGCCGCGCCTATATTTTCGGGCCGCGCTTTTGAAAGCTTCTCTCTGGCCTCCAACCTTAACCCCGCGATGTTGTTGTAGTCCGTGTCAAGGGGGATCTTTTTTGACTCAAGCCTTCTCATTTCGTCAATTTTGGATTTTTCTCTTTTTATGTACCCCTCGTATTTTAAATCTATTTCGACTTCCTCGAATACTTCCTCCGGGTACCGGGGTCTTTCTTTATCCGCGGGAGTTAAAGCCCCGTAATTTACTCTAGGCCTTTTTAAAAGATCCGAAAGTTTGGCGCCGGTGGTTAAAGGAGCCGTTCCCAGGCTGCTTAAGATTTCGTTTATTTCCTTAGAGGGCGGAAAAGTCGTACTGTAAGCCCTCTTTTTTTCCAGAGCTATTTCTTCTTTCTTTTTAAGAAAATCGTTGTACCTGTCGTTTGAAATAAGCCCCGTATCGCGGCCTATTTCGGTAAGGCGGAGGTCGGCGTTGTCCTGCCTCAAACTCAACCTGTACTCCGAACGGCTCGTCATCATCCTATACGGCTCGTCGCAGCCCTTTGTGACGAGGTCGTCTATTAAAACGCCGATATACGACCCCGCCCTGTCCAATATCAAAGGTTTTCCGCCTTTAATTTTAAGAGACGCGTTAATTCCCGCCGCAAGCCCCTGAGCCGCCGCTTCCTCATAGCCGCTCGACCCGTTAAACTGACCCGCGCCGTAAAGTCCTTCTATATCCTTAAACTCGAGAGTGTGCTTTAACGCCAGAGGGTCCGTGCAGTCGTACTCTATAGCGTAGGCGAAACGCTCTATTTTAGCGTTCTCAAAGCCCTTTACCGTCCTCAAGACCGCGTCCTGCACGTCTATCGGCATAGAGGACGAAAAGCCGCTTATATATATCTCGTTTGTGTTGAGCCCGCAAGGCTCTATAAACAGCTGATGGCGCTCTTTGTCGGGGAACCTTACGATTTTGTCCTCTATGCTCGGGCAGTATCTCGGGCCTACGCCTTTAATTTTTCCGCTGTATAACGGGGAGCGGGAAATATTGTCTAAAATTATCTTTTTGGACTCGTCGTTAGTGTAGGCTATATGGCAAAGCGCCTTATTTTCAGGCGGGACTTCAGTCGAAAACGAAAACGGCAGGACTTTTTTGTCGCCTTCCTGCTTTTCCAAAACGTCAAAATTTATGCTGTTTTTGTTTACTCTCGGAGGAGTGCCCGTTTTAAAGCGTCTTAAGGGAACGCCCAGTTTCGTTAAGGAGGCGCTTAAGCTCATGCTTGGGAAGATCCCGTCCGGGCCGCTGTAAAACGCCTTGTCGCCCACGTATATTTTCCCCTTTAAAAAAGTGCCGGACGCTATTATAACGGCTTTCGCGGCATATTTCGCCCCCAGACTCGTGTAGAGATTAAAAACGCCGCCCGTCTTTTCTAAATTTACAATCTCCGCCTGCTTTAAATCGAGATTTTTTTCGTTCTCCAGGACGTTTTTCATATGAGCGCCGTAAGCTCTTCTGTCGATTTGCGCTCTTAACGACTGCACGCCCGGACCTTTCCCGCGCCCTAAAACGCGGGAGTGGATCGTGTTTTTGTCCGCCGCCTTGCCCATTTCGCCGCCTAAAGCGTCGA
Organism: uncultured Eubacteriales bacterium; assembly: GCA_964443825.1. Classification (GTDB taxonomy): domain Bacteria; phylum Bacillota; class Clostridia; order Oscillospirales; family Acutalibacteraceae; genus UBA1081. The sequence goes on along the minus strand of CAYUEV010000009.1, from coordinate 4,399 downwards.
TTTCCCTCACTAAGTGACCTTTGGAACTGCCGCCTATAGAGGGGTTACAGGGCATATTGCCGACAAAGTCAAGAGATATTGTAAAAACGACGGTGGAGCTTCCCAGCCTCGCCGACGCCAAAGCCGCCTCGATTCCCGCGTGACCCGCGCCTATTACGGCCACGTCGTATTCGCCGTCAAAAAAAACCATTATTTTAACACTTCACAGATTTTTATTTTAAATTAGCGACAGTTTATAATTTCGTAAATTTTATAAAACGCGCTTGAAAATCAAGCCGCCCGGTGATAAAATTAACAAAAGACGCGAGGGCTTCCCGCGTAAAATATCATGAAAGCGAGTAAAAGCATGAGATATTGCCACAACTGCGGGGCTTCTCTCCCGGACGGAGTAAGATACTGCGCGAACTGCGGCCGGAAGTTAGAGGACGGCGTTTACGATAATAACCAGGAGCAATACTATGAAAACGGCGGCTTTGATTACGGGCGGACAAATCCAGACGGGAATCAATATCCGGGGCAAAATCAATACCAGAATCAGTACCAATACCAGTACAATCAAAGCGGATATGACGACGCGCCGCAGTACGGCGGTCAGAACCCTTATCAAGGCAATCAAGGTCAGTATAATCAAAACGCCTATGTAAATTACCCCCAACCCGCGCCTCCGGCGACGCGGCTTAAAACCGACAGAAATTACTTTATAACTCTGCTGCTCTCTCTAATTACCTTAAACATCTGCGGAATAATAACCTACGCCAACATGACCGACGACGTGAACGCCGTCTGTTCCCGGTACGACGGCAAAAAGTCGATGAACTATTACCTGCTTTACTTCCTTGTAGGGCCCGTCACGCTTGGAATCGCCGGACTCGTCTGGTTTCACAACATCTGCGCGAGAATCGGGAACGAATTGGAGAGAAGAAATATAGGCTACGGTTTCGGCGCCAAAGATTTCTGGCTTTGGAACGTCTTAGGGTGTTTAATAATAGTGGGGCCGTTCGTCTTCGGCTATAAGTTCTTTAAGGCCGTGAACATCTTAAACGCCGACTATAATCTTCGTGGATGAGATAAAATCGCTTTTTAAACCGCCGAGCGTCGCTTTAAACGTCCGGCGGTTATTTTTGTTTATTCTAAGGAAAACGCTACCGCGCAGTCTAATTTTAACGTTTTGTTTTTAGGGATTTTATACTGCGGCTTTAAGGTGGCGATCCCCGGAACGTCTCCGCCTACTCCCCGCTGCGCCCCGTCGATATTTACGGTAAGGTAATTTTCGCGCTTTAACTCGTTTAAGTGTCTCGCTTCATAAAGAGCTTCTTTGGTATACGGGTGAACGCTCGCCTCAAACGGCGCGTTTTTGGAGTAGACGACGACTTTTCTTTCGTCGTTTCCTATTTTAAGCCATCTTACGCCGCACCTGTTGGCGTTTTCCTGCGGGTGAAGGTAGTCGTGAATAAAGTCCCCGGAGCTTTTAAACTCGTAAACTCCCAAAAACGACCCTGTTTTCCTGTCGCAGTAATTTTCAAACGGTCCGTTTCCGTAGTACTTTAAGCCGTCTATATCGCGGCTGAGCTTAAAAGTAAACCCGTATCTGGGAAGGTCGTAATTAGAAACGTTTTTAAGCCTAAGAGACATTTCGATTCGCCCGTCCGGGAAGATACCGTACTCCGAAACCACGTCTTTTAAGTGTTTTACTTTGTAATCTACGGTTACTTTAACGCAGTCTTTTTGCGGGACGGCTCTGACGGACTGAGCTTCCATGCTCTTTTCCGCGTCCCAAAAGACGTTCAGCCCCAAAGCGTCCTTAACGAATTTTAACGGGACGTGCGGCATATTCTCGTTGTCTGTGTTGGCCCTCGAAAAGCACGGTCTTATCCCTTCCGAAAGGAACTCCGTAGCGCCTATTTTATACGAGTAAATTTCTCCCGACAATTTCCGGATTTTAACCGAAAAGCCGTCGCCCTCCGCCATATAGTCAAACTCGTCCTCCGAAAGCTTTAGGTTGTTTTCGGCTTTCTCAAAACTCTTGTATTTATAAGAGCCTAAAACGAACTGCTCCTTTGCCAAAACGTCGCCTTTTTTGCGTCCCAGTTTAGCCGAGTTTAAAGAAAGATATACGTTTAAAAAACACTCGCCGGACGCCACTAAGTCAAAAGGAACAGGGATTTTTACGGTCTCGCCGTATTTTGCGTCCGGGAGCTTTAACGTTTCCTCTTTGATAACGCCGTTTTCGTTGGAGTAGACGATCTTTAACGAGAACTCTTTTAAGCTCGTGAACATAAAGTTGTTTGTAATTTCGATCGTGCTGCCCGAAAGCTTAAAATCGGCGCACTGATAGCACTTTACGACCTCATAGTAGTGCGGGTTGGGCGTTCTGTCAGCTCTGAATATGCCGTCAAAGGCGAATTCCCCCGAATTGGGCGAGTCGCCGAAGTCGCCGCCATAATTCCATTTATCGCTCCCGTCGTCAGTTTTGGTTCTGATCGACTGATCCGCGAAATCCCAGATGTACCCGCCCGCTAGTCTGTCGTATTTTTTAAAGTCTCGCCAGTAATCCGAAAGATTGCCCATGCTGTTGCCCATGGCGTGACTGTACTCGCACTCGATAAACGGCTTATTAACGTACTTTTCGGGTTTAAGGCGGTAGCCCATGCCCAAATTCCAAAGCGACCTTGAGTGTACGTGAGGCCTGTTCTCGCCGATCTCCTCCATATCGTCCTCTACCGTGTACATTTCGCTCAAGACGTCGGAGTTCTCCATAGAGTCGTCGGGCTCGTAATGTATAAGTCTCGTATCGTCCAGTTCCAGAACTCTCTTTCTAAGTTCCCTAAACGCCCTGCCGACTCCGCTTTCGTTCCCGAGCGACCAGAAGATAATCGACGGGTGATTTTTAAAAGACGATACCATATTTGTAATTCTGTAAAGGCAGTGGCTTGTCCATTGGGGGTTGTCGCCCGGTATTTTATGGGCCAAACCGTGCGTTTCAAGGTTGTTTTCGCTCATGACGAGAAGACCAATCTCGTCGCAAAGCTCGTAAAAGCGCCTCGATCCCGGGTAATGGCTTGTCCTGACGCTCGTAATATTCGATTCTTTTAAAAGGAGAAGATCGCTCTTAATAACGGATTCGGGTACGGCGTGACCGTAATCGGGGTGAAAGTCGTGGCGGTTCACGCCTCTTATCTTAAGGGGGACGCCGTTTAAAAGTATAAACGGACCTCTTTTCGTGTTCTCGTCGTAGTCTTTTATTTTAATTTCCCTGAAGCCGAATTTATGCTCCCTTAAATCTACGGGCGTTTCGCCTTCAAAAAGCGTTACGCTCACGGTATAGAGATACGGATCCTCGTGGCTCCACAGCTTAACCTTGGGAACTTCCCCGCTTAAAGTCAGCTTAACGTTCCCGGAAGCGCCCATTTTAGGCGCGTCCGCCGCGAGAGTCAATATATTTTTTCTTTTATCGTTTAATTCTACTTTTACTTTCCCGCCGGAAAAGGATTTCCCTCTCGCCTCCAGCTCCACGTCGATTTTAAAGACGGCTTTTTTATAGTCGTCAAAAAGCTCGCTTCTTATGTAATAATCCTTAATGTATGTTTTGGGCTTAAAGACGAGGTTTACGTCCCTGAAAATCCCGGAGAGCCTCCACATATCCTGGTCTTCAAGGTAGCTGCCCGTAGAGAACTGGCGGACTATAACCGCCAGCCTGTTTTCGCCCTCATGGACGTATCTTGTAATATCGTATTCGCTCTCGTCAAACGAGTCCTCGGTGTAGCCTATAAATTTCCCGTTTATAAATATCTGCCCGGAGGAGTTGATCCCGCCGAAATTTATAAAAACGTTGTCGTCCGTCTTAGGCAGCGTAAAATCCCTAACGTAAAGCCCGCAGGGGTTTTTAGCGTCGTTAATGCTAGGAATGTTAAAGGGATTTATCGCCAAAGGGTAAATAAAATTCGTGTACTGAGGCTTTCCGTAGCCTTTAATCTGCCACTCGGAAGGAACGTCCAAATCGTCAAAAAACGATAAGTTAGCGTCTCGCTTCGTAAAATCCGAAATGTCGATTTCACTGCTGGGCGAAAACCTGAATTTCCATTTGCCGTTTAAAAGTATCGTCTTTTTTTCGCGGGTTTCGGGATCCATCGGGAATCCCGCCGCCGAGCGTTTTTCGGTATTTACGCTGTAAACGCTAATATCCTGCCATATTTTGTTATTTTTCATTTTTAACGCTCCTTTAAAAAAACGTTATTTTTATCTTTTTCGCTTAATATCAGCGGAAAATCATCTTTAAAAGCGTACCCGTCGGGCGACGGCGAGCCTTTAAACTCGCCTTTTACATACGGCCAATTTATATTTATCCGCGGGTCGTTCCACGCTATCCCATACTGATCCTCGGGGTAATAAAAGTCCGTGC